>CAYVVX010000818.1:0-2347 GCA_964455315.1 uncultured Planctomycetales bacterium
TGGCGCTGTGGGCGGTGGAAGCTCTGCCGGACGGGTTCATGATCGACCGGTTGATCCTGATCGCGCCGGCGGTGTCTCCGGATTATGATCTGACCGCGGCGATGGCCCATTGCGCAGAGGGCATGGTGCATTTCTACAGTCGGGAGGATCGGATCACGCTGGGGCTGGGCACGCGCCTGTTCGGCACCATGGACCGGGTGAACACCGATTCGGCCGGGCGGATCGGGTTCGAGGAGTCGCCGGGGGTGCGGCGGGTGATGGCGGGGCTGACGCAGATCGGCTGGGAGCCGTCGTGGCGGAAGCTGGGTCACGGGGGGAGCCACGTGGGCTGGCTGGCGGGGGAGTTCAATCGGACGACGCTGGCGCCGTGGGTGTTTTCGCCGGAGGCGCGGGCGTTGATGGATTCGACGGGCGAGGCGCCTTCGATGGGGGCGTCGGGCGGGCGCGAGGCGGAGGCGGGCCGGTGACGGATCAGTTCGACATGCCGGAGGTGCTCACGCGGGACGATGCGGGCGGGGCGGCTTCCGAGGCTCCGTCGCGTAAGGCTCCGCGCCGGCGGCGGTGGGCAACGCTGCTGCCGTGGGGGCTGACCGCGGCGCTGCTGGTGACGGTGCTGGCGGTGTGGCTGGCGCGGCGCGAGCCGCTGGAGGAGCTGACCCCGGCGTCGCTGGCCGCGGCGCGGCAGCGGTGGCTCCAGGCGGACGTGGACAGCTATCACCTCGAACTGGAGGTGGTCCCGCCGGGGTTGAAGTCGCCTAATCAGATCGTGCTGGAGGTGCGCGGCGGGCGGGTGACGGCGATGACGGTCAACGGGCAGCCGTCCGGCTCGGACCCGAGAGCGTACACGGTGGATGGGCTGTTCGATGTGCTGTCGGAGGAGCTGGCGGTCAGCGCGGACGAAGCGAATGCGTTCGGGTCGACCAGCGGCAGGAACTTCCTGCGGGTGCGGTTCGATCCGCAGTACGGCTTTACGCCGCGCTACCTGCGCGTGGTCGGGGGGACCAATCGCAGCAGCGAGCTGCGGGTGACGGGGTTCGAGGTGACCGGCAATGATACCGATCCGACGCTGAATTCACGGAGTGAAGCCGGCGTGGGGGAGCTCGAACGGCCCGCACGCGAAACGGCCGGCGGGGGCGCCGGCCGCTACGCTCGGCGCTCGCGGATCATCTCCACGGCCATCTCCGCGGTGGTCTCGGCGGCGCCGGCGGTGCCGAGCGATTGGATGACCGCGTCGAGGTCGGCGCGGACCTGTTGCCGGCGGGCCGGGTTGTCGAGCAGATCGAGGGCTTCGGCCGCGATGGGAGCGGTCGAGGTGTAGTAGGGCATGAACTCGGGGACGATCCGCCGGTTGGCGAGGATGTTGGCCAGCGAGAGATGCGGGGTCCGCACCAGGAAGCGGCCCACCAGTCGATAGCCCCACTTGGATCCGTTGTACATCACCACCATGGGCACCCGGTGCCAGGCGACCTCCAGCGTCGCGGTGCCGGAGGCGACCAGGGCCAGGTCGGCTGCGGCCAGCACCTCCGCGTTGCGTTCGCGCTCGATGCGGTGGGCGAAGCGTTCGTGCTGCAACGCCGCGGCGATCGACTGTTCCGCCGGTTCGTGCGCGGCGGCGAACAGAAACGCCGCTTTCGGATGCCTGGCATGAATGGCCCTTGCGACCTCGATCTGGCCGGGCAGGACCTCCTCGATGACGTGCCGCCGGGAGCCGGGCAGGCAGGCCACCACCGGTGCGCCGAGCGCTTTCAATGCCGCGACCTTCTCCTCGGCCGGCGGCGATGCCGACAGATGTTCCACGAGCGGGTGGCCGACGTAGCGGGCGTCGACGCCGCGCGAACGGAAGTATTGCTCCTCGAAGGGCAGGATCGCGGCCAGCCTGTCCACCCGCTTGCGGACGCGGCGAATCCGCCACGGGGCCCAGGCCCACAACTGCGGGGCGACGTAGTAGAGCACCGGGCAGCCGGCGGCTCGGGCCTGTCTGGCCATGGGCAGGTGCAGGGCGGGCGAGTCGACCAGGATGACCAGGTCGGCGGGATGCTCGATGAGCAGGGCCCGGATGCGGCGAAGCAGCTTCCAGGCGTGACCGGCGAGGCCAAGTGCGCCGAGCAGCATGGCCGAGCGGTCGGTGAGGTCGTCGATTGCTTCGCATCCGGCGGCTTTCATGCGCGGGCCGGCGACGCCGATGAAGCGGGCGTCGGGCAGGCGGGTCCGGATGGCGGTGATCAAACCGGCAGCGTGGAGGTCGCCGCTGGGCTCGGCCGCGGAGATGAAGATGCGGGCGGCGGAAGTCGGGGCTGAGGGGGAATCTGGCACGGCGGGAATCTATGGGGGCGCGGGGGAGAAGGCA
>CAYVVX010000819.1:0-2346 GCA_964455315.1 uncultured Planctomycetales bacterium
CAAGAAACGGAAGTGAATCCGGTAGGCAGAGCGGCTGACCCGCTAATCAATTACTCCAGACGTTCCCAATGCCGGCCAGGAAGACGATGATACAGATGGTGTCGGTGACGCCTGTGATCAGTGCCCGGGGAAGGACGACACCCGCGACACCGATGAGGACCATGTACCGGACGGTTGCGACAACTGCCCGGACGATGAGAACCCTGAACAGGAAGACCTGGACGGCGACGGGGTCGGTGACCGCTGTGATCAGTGTCCGGGCTTCAATGATCACTTCGATACCGATGGCGACGGCACGCCGAACGGTTGCGACCATTGCCCGAATACGATCCCCGGGGCGTCAGTGGACGCCAACGGCTGTCCGCCGGAGATCCCGGCTGACTTCGACCTGGACGGGGACGTGGATCAAACCGATGTCAGCGCGTTCGCGGCCTGCGGCTCCGGCCCGCAGGTTCCGGTTGCAGTGGGCTGCGAAGGCAAGGACTTCGACCGCGACGGGGACGCCGACAGCAGCGACTTCGCCATCGTCCAGCGCTGCATCAGCGGCGAGAACAATCCCGGCGACCCGACCTGCGCGGATTGATGGACGGCAGGCCCGACCAACTTTGCCGGCGCATCAGCCGCAGGCCCATCAACCCCTGGGCCAGCCCCAGCAGGCTCACCATATCCATTGCGCCGCACAGGCCGAGTCTGGGAGGAACGGGTGGATCCCCCTCAACCTGCTCCTCCAGCACGGTGCATGTCAGGGTATCCTGGGCGCTTCGGCCCTGATCGTCGGTAATCGTCAGCGTGACGATGTAGACGCCGGCCCGTCCGAACGACCACTGCACCACCTGGCCGGTGGCGTCATCGTTGATACCATCGGCGGCGTCGAAATCCCATGCATAATGGACGATCCGGCCCGCAGCGAGTTCGCCCGCATCGTTTTCGATGCGACTGCCTGTCGCATCGAACCTCACGAGCTGGTCGAGATCGGTCTCGACGTCGTTGCCGGCCCTCGCGATCAGGCGGGTCGCTTCCTCCGGTCGGGCGACGACGGTGATGGTGACTTCGGCCGGTTCGCTGGTCGACTGAGCATCGCGGACGATGAAGCTGAAGCGATCTATGCCGACAAAGCCGGACTCCGGCCGGAAAGTCAGCTCCGGCGGTGCGCCCTCCAGCGTTCCGTGCTGCGGAGGCTCAACAATCTCGAATACCGGCGGATCGGCCACGTCACCATTGACGGCTGCAAGGGTGATTGTCACCGGCTGGTCCTGCTCAACCGTGATGTCCTGGGCAACGCCCGCCAGGGGAGGGGGAACGGGCCTCACCTCGATGATGACGTCGGCCAGGTCGCTGCTGGAATGCCCGTCGGCAACGATAAAAATGAAGGCGTCAACACCGCTCCACCCCGGTGCGGGGGTGTAGGTCAAATACGGGGCGTCTCCGGTCAGGGTTCCGTGGGCCGGCCGGGATACGACGTAGTAGGCCAAGTCGGACCCGCTGACCCCGGAGCCTGTAAGCGTGATGAGAACCGCCGTGTCCTGCTGGATGGTGACGATCTGGCTGTAGGCTCGCGGGCGATCCGGTCCCATACCCGGCCCGCCACCGCCCCCCGGCACGGAATCGTTATCCGCGATGTAAACCGTGACGCTCGCGATAGCGATCCCGTTGTAATCCGGGTCGGCGCTGGCCGCGGTGTGCGTAATCGTCGAGGTGTGATCACCCTCGATCACCATGTCATCGACCGCGGTAACCAGGACCGTCTGGGCGACGTTCCAGTTCGCCGGGGTGAAGGTGAGCGTGATCGGCACCCCGGCGCCCGCCCCGACTCGTGTCTGCGCGTCGGGATCAACGGAGATGGTGACATCGGCGGTCGGCGGCGTGTTCAGCACCACGGTGTACGTGTCGGAGGCCAGACCAGGCTCATTGGCCATGGTGGCGCCGCCCGACTCCGTGATGGTGACCCCGGCCGTGTCGTTGTCGGTGATGTTGGCGGTGACGTACGCGATCGCGATCCCGCTGTAATTGGTGTCCCCGCTGGCGGCAGTGTGTGTGATAACGGAAACATGCGGTCCCTCGGGCACGAGGTCGTCCACCGCCGTGACGGTGACCGTCCGAGGCACATTCCAGTTAATGGGAGTCAATGTGAACGTGATCACCGCTCCCGCACCCGCACCCAGGTCGGTTTGGGCGTCTGGATCCACCGTGATGGTCACGTCGGCAGTCGGCTGCGTGTTCAGGACGACCGTGTACGAATCGGAGGTGGGGCCGGTTTCGTTGACGTCGGTCGATCCGCCAGTCTGCGTGATGGTGACGCCGGCGGTGTCGTTGTCGGTGATATTGGCGGTGACGTTCGCGATCGCA
>CAYVVX010000820.1:0-2343 GCA_964455315.1 uncultured Planctomycetales bacterium
GGCCGCGGTGCCGACCTTCGCCAACACCGCCGGAACGCTGCTGACCGCCGAGTCGGACCTGCCCACGCCGGGTACGGTGGTGAAGGCGAACCAGGTCCTGCTGCGACTCGCCCCGGTCCTGACCGGCGTGGGGGAAGTGCTGCTGCTCTCTCCCGGCGATCGGCTCGCGCTGGCCAAGGTGCAGGCCGATCTGGCCGCCAGCCGGACGGAAGCCGAGGGCCGCGTCAAATCGGCGGAGGCTCAACTGGAAGCCGCGATGGCCGCGCTCGAACGCGCGAGCACGCTGCTCCGCGAGGGAGCGGGAAGTCAGCAGGGCTACGAGCAGGCCCTGGCGGCCAGCCGCAAGAGCGAAGCCGACCTGAAAGCCGCCCGCGCCGGAGTCGAGATCCTCGGCAGCATCAACCTGGAGATCAAACCCGAGTCGGCCGCGGCGCTGCAGATCAAGGCCCCCATGAACGGGATCGTGGCCGCTCGCCACGTGCGCGGCGGCATGGAGATCCCCGCGGGCGCTCCGTTGTTCGACATCAGCACCCTCGATCCCATCTGGGTGCGCGTGCCGGTCTACGTCGGGGAGTCGGCCGCCATCAGCCCGGAAGCGGGTGCCCGCATCGGACTTCCCGGCATGGCCGCTGATGCCTGGGAGGCCAGCGCCAAATGGATACAACCGGTCCCCACCGGCGATCCCGTCTCGGCGTCGGTCGATCTGTACTTCGAGCTGCCCAACCCCGATTTCGCATGGAAGCCCGGCCAGAGAGTGCTGGTCCGCCTGCCGCTCAAGCGTGCGGTGCAGGCCGACGTGGTCCCCTGGTCGGCGGTGGTATTCGACGTGTACGGCGGTGCCTGGGTGTACGTCGTGGCCGGGCCCCACACCTATGTTCGCCGGCAGGTCGAAGTCAGCGAAGTGATCGAGGGGCTGGCCGTGCTGGCCCGCGGGCCTGATGCGGGAACGCCGGTGGTCATCACCGGCACGGCGGAACTGTTCGGAACTGAGTTCGGCTCCGGGAAGTAGTCGTCACCATGTTGAAGTGGATGGTCACAACCGCGCTGGAGATGCGCGTGCTGGTGGTTGCGGCGGCCGTGGTGCTGCTGATCGCGGGCACCCAGACCGCGCGGCGGACGCCGCTGGACGTCTTTCCGGAGTTCGCCCCCCCCCTGGTGGAAATCCAGACCGAGGCGCCGGGGCTCTCCACCGAAGAGGTGGAAAGCCTCCTCACCGTGCCCCTGGAGAACGGGCTCAACGGCACCAGTTGGCTCAAGACGCTGCGCTCCAAGTCGGTGCTCGGGCTCTCCTCCATCGTGCTCATCTTCGAGGAAGGCACCGACCTGCAGGCCGCCCGCCAGCAGGTGCAGGAACGCCTCGCGGTGGTCGAGGAGAATCTGCCCGCCGTCGCCCATCGCCCCGTGATCCTCTCCCCGCTGTCCTCGACCAGCCGGGCCCTCAAGATCGGCATGTCCTCCGCCAACCTCTCGCAGATGGACCTGACCCTGCTGGCCAGGTGGACCATCCGCCCCCGGCTGATGTCCGTGCCCGGCGTGGCCAACGTCGCCATCTGGGGCCAGCGCGACCGGCAGTTGCAGGTGCTGGTCGATCCCTACAACCTGCGGGCCCACCAGGTTTCGCTCGACGAGGTGATCCGTGCGGCCGGCGATGCCACCGTGCTCGGCGCCGGCGGCTTCATCGACACGCCCAACCAGCGCCTGCCGGTGCGCCAACTGGTCGAGATCCACGAACCCGAGGACCTGGCCCGCACCGTGGTCACCTTCCGGAACGGCTCCCCGCTGCGTCTCGGCGACGTGGCCGAGGTGGTCGAGGGGCACCCCCCGCCGATCGGCGACGCGGTCATCAACGACGGGCCCGGCCTGCTGCTGATCGTCGAGAAGCAGCCCTGGGGCAACACGCTGGATGTCACCCGCGGCGTGGAGGCCGCCCTGGACGCGCTCCGCCCCGGACTCACCGGCATCGACATCGACTCGACCATTTTTCGCCCGGCGACCTTCATCGAGGAGTCGCTGCACAACCTCGGGCGGGCCATGCTGGTCGGCTGCGTGCTGGTGGCGGCGATCCTGGTGCTCTTCCTGTTCGACTGGCGGACGGCGCTGATCAGCATGACCGCCATCCCCCTCTCGCTGCTGGGGGCGGCGATCGTGCTCTACCTGCGCGGCGGCACCATCAACACCATGACGCTGGCGGGGCTGGTCATCGCGGTCGGCGAGGTGGTCGACGACGCCATCATCGACGTGGAGAACATCGCCCGGCGATTGCGCTTGAACCGCGCCGCCGGCAGCCCGGTCAACCCGTTTCAGGTCGTGCTCAACGCATCGCTGGAGGTCCGCAGTGCAGTA
>CAYVVX010000821.1:0-2338 GCA_964455315.1 uncultured Planctomycetales bacterium
CCGAAGGCCCGAATCGCGTCCATACAACCGTTCCGCCCCCATTTGCCTTCCCGCCCCGCTTGCCTGATAATGCGGATCTGACTGTCACCAGGGAGGACGGTCCCAACCCGGTCTTTCAGAGGTAGTGCCCGTGGCGAATGCCGAGTCGATTCAATTTGAGGCCAAGGTGCTCAAGGCCCTGCCCAACGCCCAGTTCCTGGTCGAAACCGAGGCCGGCGGGACCAAGCACGAGATCCTGTGCCACATCGCCGGGCGCATGCGGAAGAATTTCATCCGTATCGTGCCGGGCGACATCGTGACCGTCGAGGTCTCCCCCTACGACCTGACCCGCGGGCGCATCGTCTACCGGCAGCGGTAGCCCCCCTCCTTTACGGCCGGGTTCCCCGGTCGGCAGCAATCCAGTTCGTACAGGCAGAGCATCCGGCAGGACCGTGGCGGGTCGATAGCGGTGGTGCGCGCTGATTGCCGTGGGCGGCGTTGCACGCGTTCGCCCCTCGCACGCGAGGGGGCTCAACATGGACACGGATCGGGCTGATTGCCGTGGACGACGTTGCACGCCTTCGCCCCTCGCACGCGAGGGGGCTAAACATGGCGGCACCCGAGGGGGCTCAACATGGAAACGCGTCCGGGAGCACACGGATGGATGCTCCCCATCCATCTGAGCACCGCGGGCGGTTTACTTCCGTTGCGGCTTGCGCCTTGGTGCGGGCCCTTCTTCGCCCGGGGTGCTCATGGCCCGCCTTCCGCGGAACAACAATCGGATGGGCACCTCGGCGAAGGGCAGCCGCTCGCGCAGGCGGTTGAGCAGGAACCGCTCGTAGGTCGGTGTGACCCGTTCGGCGTGATTGACGAACATGACCAGCGTGGGCGGGCAGGTCGATGCCTGGGTGGCGTAAAGCACCTTGACCGCTCCGCCGCCGTGCTTGGGGCGCGGTGTGTTCTGGTCGATCAGGTCGGCCAGGGCGGCGTTGAGCTCGCCGGTCCCGACGCGGGTATTGGCCTGCTTGTGGAGGGTCGCGGCCAGGTCGATCACCGACTGGATGTTGCGGGCGTCCTTCGCGGTGGTGAAAGCCACCGGGGCGTAATCGAGCCCGGGCATCATCTTGAGCAGGTACTCACCGTAGGCGTCGGTGGTGGCCCGATCCTTGGCCAGATCCCACTTGTTCATGACCAGGATGCAGGGCTTGTACTGCTCGGCGATGTAAGCGCCAAGCTGCTTGTCCACCAGCCCGACATCCGCGGTCGCGTCCATCAACAGCAGCACCACGTCCGCCCGCCGCACCGAAAGCTGGGCCCGGTGCAGGCTGTAATACTCGATGTCATCGGCCAGCTTGCTCTTCTTGCGCACGCCCGCGGTGTCGATGGCCATGTACACGTGCCCGTCGCGCTCGAAGCGGACGTCGACGGCGTCGCGGGTGGTCCCGGCGACCTCCGAGACGATGACCCGCTCCTGGCCGGCCAGGGCGTTGATGAAGGTGCTCTTGCCCACGTTGCGGCGCCCGACGATGGCGACCTGCATGACCGGCACGCCGGGCCGCTGGTCAGAGTTCAGCGTTTCAAGCTGGGCGGCGATGCGATCGCGAAGCTGCTCCTCGTTGCGCCGGTGCATGGCGCTGACCGGCAGCGGCTCGCCGAAGCCGAGCTTGTTCAGCTCGCCCAGCTCCGTCGCCGTGTTGGGGGCGTCGGCCTTGTTGGCCAGCAGGATGACCCGCTTGTTGTATGGCCGGAGCCATTCCGCCACGGCCTGGTCCAGCGCGGTCAGTCCCTCGCGGGCGTCGACCACGAACAGGATCAGCGCCGCCTCCTCGACGGCGTAGCGGATCTGCCGCTCGACGTGCTCGCCGAGGTCGTCGCGGTCCACGATGCCGTAGCCGCCGGTGTCGACCAGCTCGAAGAAACGGCCCTCATGCTCGCAGAGGGCCTGCACGCGGTCGCGGGTCACGCCGGCGGTCGGGTCAACGATGCTGATCCGCCGGCCCGCGAGCATATTGAGCAGGGAGCTCTTGCCCACGTTGGGGCGTCCCACGATAGCGACAATTGGCAGGGGCATGGCGGTGGTGCATCCTCTGAACAACGGACGGCTGCCGGCCTGCGGGAGGGGTCAGGCCGTGCGGCGATCATGCATCAGTGTAGCGTGAAGCGGGACGAGTTCCGAATCCGTGGTCTGTCGCGCACCGGCATGGGCCCGGGATCCACGGGGCAGGTAGCCGGCGGCATGATGTGACGGGCGATACTTCCCGGCTCGGCACACCCACCAACGATCTCAACCCGGGGCAGTGGCCGTCGCCGCGGCGGTGGTCGGTCGCTTGATCCCCAGAACCCGGGGCAGCTCGAACGG
>CAYVVX010000822.1:0-2334 GCA_964455315.1 uncultured Planctomycetales bacterium
CCGATGGCGGCGACGGGGTAGTTGCCCAGGCCGCAGGCCATGCCGATGATCATGGAGAAGAGGAGAATAGTGGTATCCTTGGGGTCGCGGACCACGGTGCGGTAGCGGATCAGGCCGATGGTGCCGGCCAGGCCGAAGGCGCGGACCAGGTTGTCGCCGACCACCAGCCAGATCATGGCCCCGCCGAGGGACAGGAGCATGTGGGTGTCGGGGAGACTGGCGGTGAACTTGGTGCCGGTGAAGGTCTGGCGGTAGATGCGGCCGATGATCCAGCCGAGGGCGGCGGCCAGGGCCAGGCGGAGCAGGATGACGTCGATGCCGAGGGCCTCGTCGGAGGTGCCGGCGAGGGAATTGATGAACTCCTCGAGCGCGGGGTAGCGGTCGAGGAAGGAGGGCGCGGCTTGAGCGAGGAGGTTCACCACAGGCCGTCGTTCTCCTGCATCTTCTCGAGCTGGCGGGCGCTGCGGGCGAACTTGGAGAAGCGCAGCTGGCGCTTGAGCTCCAGGGCGGTCTTGAGTTCGGGCAGCCAGGCGGGGCGGTCGCCGGCGTACTTCACTTCGAGAACCAGGCCTTCGAGGGTTCCGGCGTACTCGCGGGTCGCGGAGCAGAAGCGGACCTGGCGATCGAGCGTGACCCGGACGGAGGGGTCGTCCTCGCGGCCGAAGCTGAGCCGTTCATAGTCGACGCGGACGGCCGGGCGCAGGTCGCGCTCCATCATGAAGCCGCGGATGGCATGGTAGATGCGGCAGCCTTCCGGCTCGTTGTGATCGCGTACGGCGGCGGTGATGTCCTGGCCGGCGAGCATGGGCGGCAGGTGCTCGGTGAGGCAGCGGAAGCGGTTCTTGAGGCTGACGCCGTGGTTCTTGATCTTCATCTCGACCCAGCAGCGATTGTCAAAGTGGCCGTCGACGCCGTACTGGCGGATGCGGATCTTCTGGCGGACGGGCAGGGCCTGGAGGTATTCCTGGTAGCAGCCCATGTCGGTGGTGTCGAGGTAGATGGTGCGCAGGCTGGACCATTCGACGCCGGGCTGGTAGCAGCGCAGGGGCAGCCGCTCGGCGAGGGCGTGGCTGACCGGGGCGAGCATCTCCTCGGCGAGGGGGTACTTGCGCTCGAGGCGCTGGGAGGTGGTATTGCCCGGGGTGATCGAACGCGAGGTCATCGGCTCAGGGCTCCGGGTTGGGGTTGGGATTCCATTCGCCCATGTCCGGCGGCTGCCAGACGATGGGCTCGTTGCGGATGGACTGCTCGTAGAGGGGCTTCTTGAGAACCCAGTCCACGTGCCAGTCGAGGAAGAGCAGGTTGCTGCCGACGTTGTGACGGTAGTTGACGTCGTCGTTCTGCTGGCGCCAGCGGCCCTTGAAGGAGACGGTGTTGCCGCCCACGTCACCGTCGAAGAGCAGCACCGTCTGGACCGGGCGCTTGAGCGAACTGAGCTTGCGGTAAGGCATGTAGTAGGGGCGCCGGCCGGGGTCTTCGGAGGTTTCGCAGAGTTTGCTGTTGAAGCGGTAGCTTTCCTCGCGGGTGGGTTCGGAGATGGTCACCGTGGGGCAGACGCGCACGCCGCGCTCACCCTTGGGGATGCCGTAGCGATCGAGGGCGTCGAACCAGCAGACCCTTCCGTGGGACTCCTCCTCGCCGCGATCCTCGTAGGGCAGGGTGCCGTTGAACGCCTGGGCGTACATGGTCATGGCGTTGCCCCACTGGCGGAGATTGCTGCGGCAGGCGACGGTGCGGGTCTGTTCGCGGCTGCGGGCCAGGGAAGGGAGAAGGATGGCGATGAGCAGGGTGATGACGGCCACGACCACGAGGACTTCGATGAGGCTGAAACCCGGGCGATGGCGGCGCAGCGGACCTCCACGTCCGTGTCCCTTCGACTTGAGAACCGCAGCGCGATCCGACATTCCCGTTTCCTGGTGAGGCACCCTGGGGCAGGCCATCCCTTGTGATTGTGGAGACCTCAGGCGAGGCCACCTGCCGCCGCGACAAAGCTATTATATCGGCAAACAGCGGCGGTTGTTAGCGCGATCCTAACGCAAGGCGGGTTTTTGAGCCAATCGGCCGGAGGCGTCCGGTGCCGGGCGGCGGAGTTCTCGGACGCAAGGTGGGGGCAGGGGCTGTGTGCCGGCGCCACGGCCAGGCGAGTACGCCTGACCGTGCCACCTGTGGAAGGCGTGACGATGCCGGGGAGGTGGCGGCGAGGCGGTCCGGATTGACCTGTTCGCGCGATGTGATAGGTTATGACCCCGTTACCTCGGGCGGGATCGGTCTTGTTCTGCCGTGGTTGTCGCCCGAGGTTCGCGTTCCGCTCAAAAGGATCAGGCATGAAAATCG
>CAYVVX010000823.1:0-2329 GCA_964455315.1 uncultured Planctomycetales bacterium
AGCGTGGAGAAGACCATGTGACCGGTGAGCGCGGCCTGCACCGCGATCCGCGCCGTCTCGGCATCGCGGATCTCGCCGATCATGATGACGTCGGGATCCTGCCGAAGCAGCGACCGGAGGGTCGAGGGAAACGTGAAGTTGATCTTTTCGTTGACCTGGAACTGATTGATGCCCGGGAGGTTGAACTCGATGGGATCCTCGACCGTGCAGATGTTCACTTCCGGGCGGTTCAGCTCCGCCAGGGCCGCGTACAGCGTGGTGCTCTTGCCGCTGCCGGTCGGACCGGTGACCAGCATGAGCCCGTGGGGCTGATTGATGCGGTCGCGGAACAGGGTGAGTGTCTGACGATCGAAGCCGAGGTGCTCCAACGCCACCAGGATGTTCTTGTTGTCGATGATCCGCATGACCACCTTCTCGCCGAACTTGTTCGGCAACGTGGACACGCGCAGATCGACGGGGCGTCCCTCCAGTTTGATGTGGATGGCGCCGTCCTGCGGCAGGCGCCGCTCGGAGATGTCCAGTCCGGACATGATCTTGATGCGGGACACCAGCGGCGCCAGCATGGCGAACGGCGGCTCCAGCTTGGGCACCAGCCGGCCGTCGATGCGGTAGCGGATGCGGAACTTCTTGTCGTCGGGCTCGATGTGGATGTCGCTGGCCCCTTCGCCCACTGCGTTGAAGATGAGATGGTTCGCCAGTTTCACCACCGGCGACCCCTCTGCGGTGTCCTCCAGGCTGGACACGTCGAAGGATGGCGTCTGCCAGGCGGCCACCACGTCGGCCGACTCCGCCAGCAGGTTGTCGAGCACCATCTCGCCTTCGTCCGGCATCACCGTCTGAAGCATCGCGTCGATGTCGCCCGCGGTGCAGGCCACCATCTGCACCGGGCAACCGGCAATCTGGCTGATCTCCTCGACCAGGAACACGTTGGCCGGCTCGTGAATCGCAACCGTCAACATGTCGTCGATCTTGAACAGCGGAATGACGCATTGCTTCTCGATGAACTCGCGGGGAAGCTCGCCGATCACGCGGCGGTCGATGAGCGCGGGGGTCAGCTTGGCGTAGGGCATTCCATAGGCTTCGGCCAGGGCCTCAATGACCTGGTCCTCGCTGCAGAAGCCCAGCTCAACGATGGTCTCGCCCAGCAGCCGACGGTGTTCGCCGCGCTTCTGCTCCGCGAGGGCCTGATCGAGCTGTCCGGGGGTGAGCAACCCCTTCTCGACGAGGACCGCGCCCATCTGTTTCGGTGCCGTCATGGTGGCGCTGTGCATCGAACCACATCCCCCTTGAGCCGGTGCGCCCCGCGATCAGCCGTTGAAACCGACCAGCGCCTCTTCCATGCTCTCGTGAAGCATCAACTGCCCGTCAAGCCGGGTGATCTCGAAGACCTTGCGAAGCGTGTCGTCGGCGCCGCAGAAACGAACCATGCCCAGTTGCTCCTCGCAGCGCCGCTGCAAGGCCGTCAACGATTCCAGTCCGGCGCTGTCCACCACGGTCACCTCGGAGAGATCCACCAGAAAATCCCGCATTTGCCGGTCGAAAGCCTGCTCGACAGCCTCGTTGAGCTGTGTCGTCGCACCGCCGATCAACTCCCCGAATAGCGCCAGTACCGTGACTTCACCGTGTTCCCGAGTCTCCACTCTCATGATTCCGTCGCTCCGTTCCCCTCGTGCCCCGCCCGGCCGACACCGTTCTGGGAAAGTCGATCCATGGCCCGGACCGACCGCTCGATATCGTCGGCCAGCAGCAGTTCGGTCAGTTCCGGGTCAAACTGTGTCCCGGCACACCGTCGGATTTCAGCCAGGGCGATCTGCAGCGGCTGGGCTCCCCGATAGGTCCGCTTGGTGGTCATGGCATCGAAGCTGTCCGCCAATCCGATCACCCGTCCCAGCCAGGGCACGGCATTGCCGGCCAGCCCGGAGGGATAGCCCTTGCCGTCGATCCGCTCGTGATGATGCAGCACGCCCGGGATCAGGTCAGCCACCTGCGGCACCCCTTCGAGGATGCGGGCGCCGATCTCGGGGTGGCATTTCATCTCATCGAACTCCTCCCGGGTGAGCCGTCCGGGCTTGCGCAGCACCGTTTCGGACACGCCCAGCTTGCCGATGTCATGCAGCAGTCCGCTGAGATACACGCGCTGGCAGGTAGCCTCGGCAGCTCCGCTGAGGGTCGCAATGCGCCGACTCAGCCAGGCGACGCGCTGGGAGTGACCGCGCGTGTAGGTGTCCTTGGCGTCGATACCTCTGACCAGGGCGTGGAGCATGCCCATGAAGAGCTGCTCCAGGTCGCTGTAGAGTCGGGCGTTCTCCAGGAACGCGCTGGTCCGTTC
>CAYVVX010000824.1:0-2321 GCA_964455315.1 uncultured Planctomycetales bacterium
TGGCGGTGGCCATGGCCGTCGAGATGCTCAAGGCCGGCACCATCAACCGCATCGTGCTGGTCCGCCCGGCGGTGGAGGCCGGCGAGAAGCTCGGCTTCCTGCCCGGCGACATGCAGGCCAAGGTGAACCCCTACCTGCGTCCGCTGTTCGACGCGATGCACGACATGATGTCCTACGATCAGATCAAGCGGTTCATCGCCAACGACGTGGTCGAGGTCGCCCCGCTGGCGTTCATGCGCGGGCGGACCCTGAACAACTGCGCGGTCATCCTCGACGAAGCTCAGAACACCACCGTGTCGCAGATGCTCATGTTCCTCACCCGGCTGGGACATCACAGCAAGATGATCGTCACCGGCGATGACAGCCAGGTGGATCTGGAGAAGGCGGAGACCTCGGGCATGGCCGACGCATTGCGCCGACTCACCGGCGTCGAAGGCATCGCCATCGTCCGGCTGACCCAGCAGGACATCGTGCGTCATCGCCTGGTTCAGAATATCGTGACCGCGTACGCCGATCGCCGCCCAGAGCCCGCGGCGCGAGCCGAGCGGCGCGGCGATGACCTGATCGTGACGGGCAAGCAGCAGGAACCGGTCTAATCCCATGCCCCCTGACCCGCAATCCCGCTCCAGCACGCGCGTCCAGCCGGCGGTGTCCAGCCGGCGATCGGAGTCGCGCCGCCGCGACGCCCGCCGCCAGCGCAGCGAGCATCGCGGCACCCTCTGGCAGCGGCTCACCCGCTCGTTCAACCCGGTGGTGCTGCTGATCTGGACCGGCTTCTTCCTGTGCACGCTCCTGGTCCTGCTGGCCGCCGAGGACGTCATGCCCTACCGCCTCGGGCAGCGCATCGACTCCGACATCGTCGCCCGCGTCCGGTTCACGATGGAAGATCCCTCCCGCACCAAGAACGAGCGGGAGCTGGCCCGGGCCCTGGCCCCCAATGTCTTTACGGCCAACGATGCTCCCCTCGAAGCCATCCGCGGGCGAATGACCGAGCTGCTGGCCCTGGCCAAGTCCACCGACGACCCGGCCAAGTTCGCCGAGGCCGCCGCGGCCAGCGGCTGGCAGCTTGGCCAACCGGCCTTTGACGCGCTGCGCGCCTTCACCGGGGATGATAAGATCAGGGACTACGACGCCCTGGTGGCCCGGCTGGTCAATCAGTTGCGCGACGAGTATCTCGTCGAGGCGCATCCCGACGCCAATCGCAAGAAGATGCCCCGAACCTCCAAGCTGCGCCGCGGCGATCAGATCAGCGAGCTGCTCACCAATCGTCTCCAGTATGCCTCCAACCGGGAGGAGGTCGAAAAAGCCGCCCGGCGGGCGGTGACTTCAGCCAATGTGCCGCCGCCGCTGCGCGACGTGGTGACCGGACTGATCGTCCTGACCATCGCCGGGCCGGATCCGGCCAAACCATCCGCCCGGCCGTTGTGGCTCTACGACGTTGCCGCCACCGCCGAGGAGGTCCGCCAGGCCGAGGAAGCGGTCGTCCCCATCACCGACACCTGGGAACCGGGCGCCCGGCTGGTGTCCTCCGGCTCACTGCTGACCCTGGATAACCTGAGCCTTCTGAAACGCGAGCACGAGCAGTACCTCAAGGCTCAGGACGTGGGCGGCGAGATCAGGACCCGCAAGCTCCTCTACGGAATCGGACTGGCCGTCATCCTCCTCCTCGCCACCGGCGGGCTGATGGCCTACACCGCGTCCTACCAGGGACGGGTGTTTCAGAATCCCACACGGGCCCTGGCCCTGGCCGGCCTGCTGCTGCTCATGGTCGCCCTGAGCCGCCTGTCCCAGTGGCCGCGACTGCCTCCCGAGGAGTTCTGCGTCTCCCTGGTGGTCATCGCCGCGGCGCTGCTGACCATCGCGTACGACCAGCGTTTCAGCCTGGGGGTCAGCGCGGTCCTCGCCGTCCTGCTTATCCTGAGCGTGCGCGGCGACTTCGGGCTGTTCCTCACCCTCCAGGCCGCCTCGGCGATGACCGTGCTGAGCCTGGCCGACGTGCGCACGCGGAGCAGGATCATCGCCGCGGGAGGTCTGGCCGCGCTGGCCGCCTTCGTCGCGTCGCTGGCCGCGGGCATGATCGCCGGGCAGGACTACCGCTACGCGCTGTATTACGCCGGGCTCGCCTCCATCGCCGCGGTCGCCGCGGGGTTCATCGTCCAGGGCATCCTGCCTGGCTTCGAGAGGATATTCGGGGTGGCCACCAGCATGACCCTGCTGGAATGGGCCGACGCCGGCCGCCCGCTGCTGCGCCGGCTGTCTCAGGAGATGGTTCGAGGCCCACACCTTGTTCGTGAAGGCGACGGGATCGGAAAACCCACCAT
>CAYVVX010000825.1:0-2317 GCA_964455315.1 uncultured Planctomycetales bacterium
GTAGATCTCGGGATCCTGTTCCGCGCTGTCGCCGACCAGGATGAAACGCCGTCCCGGCCAGGTCTGCAGCACGCGCTCCACCTGCGCCCCCTTGAGTTCGCGCGGCGACTTGAAGAGGTTGAAGAAGCTCGAGTCTTTGAGGCGGACCAGCTTCATGTGCATGCCACCCCGGGGAAATCCCTCCTTCTCCATGAAGCTGACAATCGGCGTGTACAACTGCCAGGGCGACGAAGAGGCGTAGTGGAACGCGGCCCCGCGCTTGGCCCAATCGGCGTACACGTCGGACATGCCGGGCACCGGCTGGAATTGGTTGAGGAACGTGCTGCGGAAGGTGGCCCCGGTGTCGCGGACGTGGGTGATGCGGATGGTGTCGTCGATGTCGGAGATGACGCTGACGCCTTCCGGGGGGATCAGCAATGCGCCGGCGGCGACGCCCGTCGGCTGTCCGTGCGCATCGAGGAGCTGGTAGCGGGCCCATGCCGGGACGCCGCCGCGCGGGGCCGGCAGCGCCGCTCGCGGGACGTGCAGCAGGGTCATGCTGTGCCCGTTCTCCCCGGAGGCGTTGAGCAGATGCTCCGCGCCGCCGATGCGGATGCGCGGGCGGACGTGTTCTTCGTTGTCGACCAGGAACCAGGCGGCGCGCTGCTCAAACATGCGCCGTTGTGCGCGCGGCTTGTCGTCAACGTCCAGGGTCTTCGCCAGCAGGTCGATGGTCGCCTTCCGGGTCAGCGAATCCCGCTCCGGCTCGAAGGCCCAGAAATGGATGGGGATCACCCAACGTTCGCCGGCGGGGTCGAGAACGGCCGCGCTGTCGAAGAAGAGGATGGTTTCGTCGCTGCGCGGAGGACGCTCCGGCGGCGCGGTCAGGCCGGCCAGCAGCAGCAGGATGAGCGGCATGAGGCGTTCCCCCGGGGCTGTGACCCCGACGTCATGATCCATGATGCCGCAACACGGCCCGCCCGGCAATGAAAAGGCCGCGCCCGAGTCGGACGCGGCCCGCGTGTTCTCATGAACTCCGTCGCACGCCCGCCCGTGGGGGCATCATCACCGCGTGCCCGGCGGGGTGGCCGCGGTCGGATTGGCCCCGCCGGTCGGCGGCGCCATGGCGAAGATTTCCACGCGGCGGTTGGCCTGTCGGGCCATGGAGCTGGTGCCCGGCGCGACCGGTCTGCGGTCGCCCCATCCGCCGGCGAGCATGTCCTGGGACACGCCCGCCCCGTAGAGGTAGCGGACCACGGACAGGGCCCGCTGGGCGCTCAGTTCGTAGTTGTCCTTCCAGCCGCTGACGCGGATGGGCACGTCATCGGTATGTCCGAACACGTACACGTCGTAACCGGGGAACTTCTCGCCAATGACCCGGGCGATCTCGTCCAGGGTGCCCTTGGCCGATGACTTCAGCACCACCTTGCCGGAGTCGAACAGCACCGTACCCTCGATGCTGGTCATGGCCCCGCCGGGCACGTTGGTCCAGCCGGGGGCCGGCTCGGGCTTGCTGGCCAGGTCACGAGCCAGCCGGTCATTCTCCGCCTGCAGGGCCCGGATGCGGTCGTTGGCCGCGCCGAGGTCGCGCAGGGCGTTGGCCAACTGGCTCTCCAGTTCGTTGAGCCGGTCGCCTTCGTGATAACTCACGTCGACCGGCGGCTCCTGCTTCGGCTCCTGGCAGCCGACGGCCGCCGCCAACATCAGCCCCACGGACAGCATCTTCCACGTGGTCGGGATCTGGGCAAACATTCTGAGCATCTCCTGAAGTGAGTACCTTCGATTCCGTTCACCGGTCGGCCCGGCGGTGCCGCCGCTCACGCCTCCGGGCGCTCGCTGAGCGACTTGCGCAGCTTCTCATCGAGGCGTTTCTCGCGGTCGGTCAGTTCCCTGGCCAGCCGCTGCTGCTCTGCGTCACGGACGCGTTCGCGTTTCTCGCGACTGATCTCCTGGAATTCCCGGAGCACCCCGAACACCTTGCGGAAGCCCCACCAGACCAGGACGGAGGCCACCGCGGTGATCAGGATGAGCAGGAGAACATTGACGCCCTCATAGAGGCCGAAGAACCAGACGTCAACCGTGTTCTTGCGGTTATAGACCACCACCAGGGTGGCGATCACCACGACCGCGCCGATCGCCAGAAGCTTAAGGTAAACCTTGATCTGCTTGAGGGCAATAGCCATTGTTTACAGTCCCTGACCGCCGGTTGATCCGCCCAAATCATGCCCGCGAACGGTCCGCGGATCAAGCCGGGCCCGGCAGCGGCGACCTCCCCTGCTCGGCGCGGGCCATGGCCTCGTTGAGGATTTCGGCGATGTGCCGCACCCTGATGTCGAGA
>CAYVVX010000826.1:0-2300 GCA_964455315.1 uncultured Planctomycetales bacterium
GGCTTGTCCGCCAGGTCCTTTTCCAGCAACGATGCGAACAGCCGGATTCCGCCCAGCGGGTTGCGGATCTCGTGGGCCACACCCGCGGCCATCTCGCCCAGCGCCGCCAGCCGTTCGCGCCGGCGAAGCTGCCGGCTCTTGAGGGTCAGCTCTTCGCGCAACCGGCGCACCTCCGAGCCGAGCTGCTCGTGTGAGCTCTTCAGCCGCTCGGTCACCTGGTTGTAGGCCTCGATGATCGCGGCCAGTTCCCGCTCACGCTGGGTAATGTCCAGGGTCGTCTGGCTCATCGGTCCGTCCAATCCATGCCGCCCTCGCCGCCGCCGGTACCGGTAGCCGCGTAGGCCTTGCCCGCCTGCCGCGATTCACGAACCCTGCTGATTCCCTCGGCCGTGGCGTGCTTGCGCGCGGCCAGCAGGCGGGCGTCGCTTTCGTCGCTGGCGGCGAGCTCGCGCAGCCTCCGCTGGAGTTCTCCCAGCAGGTGTTCCGCCCGCTCGCGTTCATGCGCCGACAGCCGTTCGCGGACGCTGTCCCAATCGCGCTGATAGGGGCGCAGCCGCCCGGCCAGCGCGGTCAGTTCGTCGATCAGCTTCTGCCGTTCCACCAGCAGAGCCAGCAACGGCTCGGCCTGGTCGCCGCTGATCAGCCCGCGCTGGCGGTCGGCCAGCGCCGCGAGCTGCCCGAACAGCCCGCATTGCGCCTCCAGCAGGGTCAGCAGTTCCTTCGCTCCGCCCGCGGGGGCGTCGGCGGTCAGGCCTGGTTGCCGCGATAGACCGTCACTCATCATGCCGTCACTCCCCAGCTTCAACTTTCGTCCGGCCGGCTCGCCGCCGCAGCCGTGATTCCCGTGGGGGCCAGCAGCGGCGTCCGCTCCAGCCAGCCCAGGTAGTCCTCCCAGTACGCCCGGTTCTCCTCCGGCATGTGCCGATCGAAGGCCTGGTCCGGAATCTGCCGCAGCGCCCAGCGGGCCCGCTGCAGGGCGTTGCGGGCCTTGCGGACCTCACCGAGGCGCAGATGGCAGTTGATCATCTGCACGTAAGCGGACAGGCAGATGGGATCCTCGGGAAATCGAAACGAGGCCTGGTCGTAGAGCCGCAGGCACTCGGCCAGGGCCGCCTGGTCGCCGACGCTGGCCCCGGCCCCGTCGAAGACCGCGTCGGCCTGGCCCAGGAACGCGCTCTTGAGGTAGAACCGCTCCAGCTCGGAGAGTCTCTCCGGCGGGCGATCCGCATAGCGCTCGATGACCTGCCCATAGAGCGCGGACGCCCGGGCCAGCCGTGAGCGCCGCGCCGCCTTGAGCTGATCCGCGTATACCGCCTGGGCCGGGTCGCGCATCCGCTCGCGGAGCTGATCCGCGCTGCGCCGGTAGACGTCCGCCAGCACGAAGACTCCCCGATCCGTGCGCGGATCGCCGGGATAGCGTTCCAGGGCTTCCTCGTACCGCGCGATGGACGCCTCGTAATTGCCCATCCGCACGTAGAGCTCCGCCAGCGCGTACAGCGCATCGCGGTATTCCGCCGCCGACGGCGTGATCACACTGAGTGGGTCGCCGGCCGAACGCTCCAACACCCGGCGCAGCGTGTGCTCGGCCTCGGTAAGCTTGTCCGAGGCCGCGAAGCTCTCCGCCAGCGGCACCAGCGCACTGACCGCCGAGGGCGTTCGCGGGAAGCGCAGCAGGTTTTCCTGGTACCAGTGAATGGCCCGCTCGTAATCCTCGACTGCCTGCCAGGTCTGCCCCAGCCGCAGCAGCGCCCGCGGCAGCAGGGCCTCCGAAAGCGAGGCATCGGCGTGGGCCACGTACCCTTCCAGCACGGCCGCGCTGCCTTTCCGGTCGCCGGCGATGTCCAGGGCGTCCGCCGCCTGCCAGACCGCGTTGGAGTATTCCGGCTCCGCCGGCTTGACCAGCTCGGCCAGCCGCAGGTAGTGATCGGAGGCCTGGTGCAGCCTGCGGATCGCGTCGGCGTGGCCGGCATCTGCGGAAGGATCGCTGTCCCGGCCGCCCTCCTGCAGGGCCCGCCGTCCCAGCGTGAAGGACAGGTCGCCCAGCCGGCGGGCGAACAGGGCCTGGATCGGGGTCTCGCCGGGCGGGGCCAGCCGGGCGGCGATGGTCAGATAGGACATGGCCTGCTCGAGGCGCCCCGACGCCAGCAGTACCTGGTACAAACTGGTGGTGGACTCGCGGACCACTTTCAGATCCACCACCGACCCGTAGGGCTGCTCAGTGGTAAGCCGCACCGCTTCGTTGTACGCCGTCACCGACTCGTCAAAGCGTTCCAGCGACGCCAGCGTCTCGGCCCGCCCCA
>CAYVVX010000827.1:0-2298 GCA_964455315.1 uncultured Planctomycetales bacterium
CGCGGGGTATTACCTGGCCTGCCGCAGGGCGAAGGGATGGTGGATCTGGCCGCTGTGGATTCTGCTGGCAATTCTGCCGGTGGTGCCGGTCTTCGCCGGGCCGCATTCGGGCTATCCGCCGGCGGTGGGATTCGCGGTGGGGATGGTGCTGGGTCCGGCGCTGCGGCGGCGGGTCGAGCCGAGATCCATCGGGCGGTGGAGCCCGGGGATCGCCCTGTGGTTTCTGATCGCCACCATCATCTACATGCCCATCTACCGCACCATGTGGGGTTCGGTCCTCGCCGCGGAGCGCTACACCATCGCGGATGTGAGCCGAATGCCGTTCTCGGGCGAAACACGGCATGTCTTCTTCATGAACCTGCCGTTCGTCAACGTCTACGCCCGGCTGCACCTGGCGGAGGTGCGCGGCGAGCGGGCCGAGGCGGGCGCGCCTGGCGAGCCCGCGAGGTTCGATACCCATGTTCTCACCTTCGCCAACAACGTGCTCAAGATGGACCAGCCTTGCCGCCTGGAGCAGCTCGATGATTACAGCTTTTCCCTCTCGATTGAAGGCAGGCCCTACTTCTCCGGTGCGATGGGGCGTTTCCTGATCGAGTCGATGCGCGAGGATGGAAGATTCCAACAGGGGCAGATTGTCCACGGCGATCTCTTCGACGTGGAGATCACCCGGGCATCCACCGCCGGGGTGGAGGAAATGGTGTTCCGATTTCACGAGCCGCTGAGCAGCCCCGGGTACGCATTTTACATCGGGACCAACCGGGGACCGGCGGCGCGTGTCCTGTTCTTCACGGGGACGGATGGGGCGGAGCCGAAAACCGGGCCGGTACCCGGCATTGGGCCCCTCACCCGGGAGCTTGTCGAAGAGGCCGGGCGGCGAGCGGCGGCCTGTGAGTTTTCGGCGGTCGAGTTGCTTTTCGAGGCCGCCGGCCATGACGATGAAGCCATCCGGGAGGCGGGACAAGGCTGGCTGCGGGAGGTGGCGACGCCGGTCGCGGAGTCGCTGGCCGCACCGGTGCAGGACGTCTTCACCCAGCCGGAGCCGGGCCGCGAGGATTGGGCTCGGGCCGGGGCCTGGTGGCGGCGATTTGTGACCCCCGAGCAGTTTGCGGTACGATGGTGCCGGCGCGACGAACTGGCGAGCCTCCGGCAGATGCGGGACAAGCTGTTCGGCATCCGGGAGATCGCGTCCTGGGTGATCCATTCGGATCTGTACCTGACCGGGCCGTCTTTCCCCGACCCGCGGTGATTGGCTTGAGCGGAGCACTTCCGCTACACTCGCCGATCCATGCTCGGCGGGATCGAGCCCGCTTCGGGTTGAGGCACAGAGAGAGTGTTCAAGAGTATCGAGGTGGTATGTCCGCGGATTCATCCCCCACAACTTTAATGACGGGCGCAACCGGCTTTCTGGGGCATTATGTTCTGCGCGAGCTGCTCAGGCGCGGCCGGAGGGTGGCGGTGGTACTGCGCCCGCCGATGGCGGACTCGGCCCGCCGTCTGACCGCCATGCTCGCACGGATCGGGGTTGACCTGGAGCAGGGGCGCCGTGACGGTCTGCTCACGCTGGTCGAGGGGGGGCTGCCCGACGGGCTGCCCAGACCCGACTGGGGTGCGACCGACACGATCATCAACTGTGCCGCCAGCCTGAAGCTGACCACCAACGGCAACGGCGATCCCTTCGTGACCAATGTCGGCGGGGCCGAGGCGGTGATCGCCTGGGCCCGCGCGCACGGCGTGAAGGGGATTCACGCGGTCAGCACCGCGTACACCTGCGGCTGGAACGGCGGGGTCATCCCCGAGCGGTTTCACGATCCCCAGCCGGAATTCCAGACCGACTACGAGCGGAGCAAGTGGGAGGCCGAGAAGCGGTTTTTCGCCTGGGGTTCCGAGCCGGGCAATGTCTTGACCGTGCATCGCCCCAGCTTCCTGATCGGCGATTCCGAGACCGGTTACACCAGCCAGTTCGGCGGGTTCTACCAGCTTCTGAAGCTGGTTTCCGTGCTCAAGAATCTCTACCAGGAAAACGGCAACGGCTCGAGCACCTACATCCCGCTGCGCATCCCGGGCAAGCCGCAGGATGCCCAGAACATCGTTCCCGTCGACTGGGTCGCGAGGGTAATGGGCGAGGTCATCGACAATCCGGTTTTTCATGGCCGGGTCTATCATCTGACCAACCCCCACCCGCCCAGCAACGAGATCATGAAGACCTCTTACGAGGCCTACTTCGGGCTCCATGGCGGGTACTTCGCCGATCCCGGCGAGGTGGTGGGACACTGTTCGCCGGCCGAGTCGCTCCTGTGG
>CAYVVX010000828.1:0-2292 GCA_964455315.1 uncultured Planctomycetales bacterium
CGGACCGAAGCGCCACCCCGCCCACAGCAGGTCCACGGTGATCGCCGCCCACCAGATTCAGGGCGAGGGAGAACGGCTGTTCGGGTCGAACCCGGCGATGAGGCAGTCCGGCGGCTCCGTTGCCCTGCCCATTGTCGCGGACCAGACCGCACATACAGAGGCCGACTCCTCCATACAGCCGCGCGACCGCTTCGATGTGTTTTCCATCCCATGGATTCACGCCGCGGCCAGGTCGCGCCTGCTGCGCTTCCTGCTGCAGGCCGCCTGCGCCGCCGGTTTCCTGCTGATCATCGCGGCCGGGCTGTTCGGGAACCAGAACCCGGCCATGAACATCGCTCCGATCCTGACCTGGACCGTCTGGTGGGGCCTGCTCATCGTGCTGATCCTGTTCGCGGGCAAGGCCTGGTGCTATGTCTGCCCCTGGGACGCTATGGCCGGCTGGGCAGAACGGCTCACGCTCTGGCGGAAGGCCCGCGAAGGGCTGTCCCTCGGCTACCGCTGGCCGCGGATCATCCGCAATATCTCCCTGGCCACGTTTCTGTTCATCGGGCTCACCTGGGTCGAACTCGGCTTCGGCGTGACCATGAAGCCGCGGATCACCGCCTACCTGGCCATCGCCATGCTGTTCATGGCGGTGATCTCGGCACTGCTCTTCGATCGCAAGAGCTTCTGCCGTTACGGCTGCCTGGTGGGCCGGGTCAGCGGCCTGTACGCCATGTTCTCCTCGGTCGAGGTTCGCGCCCGCAGCCAGGCCAGATGCACGGAATGCCACACGAAGGAATGCGTCAAGGGCAGTGAGAGCGCGTACGGTTGCCCGACCTACCTCTATCCCGGGAAGATGGAGACCAACACCTACTGCATCCAGTGCATGGAATGCGTACAGGCCTGCCCCCACGACAACATCGCTTTCAATCTGCGCCCCTGGGGCAGCGATCTGGCCGCGGAGGGCAAGCCGCGAACGGACGAGGCCTACCTCGCCCTGCTCATGCTCTCCATCACCGGCTTCCACGGGTTGACCATGACCCAGCAGTGGCAGCGCTGCACCGATCTGCTCAGCGGTTCGATGGGACTGGGGCACATGCTCGGCTTTACACTGGGCATGGGCCTGCTGATGCTCGGGCCGGTGCTCTTGTACGCCGGGCTGGTCGCCTGGTCGCACCGCTGGGCGCGGTCCGCCCGGGAGACGCCGATTGCGTACAAGACCTACTTCGTGCGCTACGCCTACGCCCTGCTGCCGATCGCGCTGTTCTATCACATCGCTCACAACTTCGAGCATCTGCTGATGGAAGGGCCCAAGGTGCTGGCCATGATGTCCGACCCGTTCGGCTGGGGCTGGAACCTCTTCGGCACCGCGCGCTGGAGCATCCCCCCGCTCATTTCACTGGAGATGCTCTGGGTTCTCCAGGTGCTGCTGGTGCTGGTCGGGCATGTGTACAGCCTGTGGGTCGCCCAGAAGACCGCCCTGCGGCTGTTCGGCTCGTCGAGAGCCGCGTTGCGGAGTCAGATCCCCATGCTGATCGGGATGATCGCGTTCAGTGTGTTCAGCTTGTGGCTGCTCAAGCAGCCCATGGAGATGCGTACCTCCGCCATGTGAGGGACGCGCAACGCATGGTCACCAGACGTCGATTCTTCGCTGAGCTGGCCGGCGGCCTGGTCGCCCAGGTGCGACAGGCAGCGGTCGATTGCGCGCTGCCGCGGAATCTCCCGGAAACTCCTCCACCCAGCACGCCGCGACCCTGGCTGCGCCCGCCCGGGGCGTTGCCTGAAGCTGATTTCCTGGACAAGTGCACGCGCTGCACGGATTGCCTGACCGCATGCCCGCACCAGTCCATTCGAAGACTGGGCCCGGAATGGGGCGCGGTCGAGGGAACCCCGGCGGTCATCCCCGAGGAGACGCCCTGCTACCTGTGCGAGGGGCTGCCCTGCATCCCGGCCTGCACCAGCGGAGCCCTTCTGCCCGTCGCCCCCAGCGAGGTGCGGATGGGCACCGCCCTGCTCAACCGCGATGCCTGTTATCTCGCTTCCGGCCAGCCCTGCGATTACTGCGTACATCGCTGCCCGCTCCGCGGCGTCGCCATCCGCTGGGGAACCGACGGGCTTCCCGTCATCGACCCGCAAGCGTGCAGTGGCTGTGGCGTCTGCGCCTACCTGTGCCCGGGCCACGCGCTGGCCATCCAGCCCGGTCCGGCAACCACACCGCAACTGGTCTCAGGGTAACCCGCCGACCAGGGTTCGCCGGTCAGCGGCCAGATCAGCGGCGGCAACCGCGGGCCCGCGTGTTACCTCCTGGGG
>CAYVVX010000829.1:0-2287 GCA_964455315.1 uncultured Planctomycetales bacterium
GGCCTGGTCCATCCCGGCGATGCTCTTGTCGCGCAGCTCGTCCAGGGGCGCGGCCAGGGCCTTGAGCACATGCTCGCCCACGGAGAAGACCGTCGGGGATGACTCCATCCGTCCGAAGAAGTTCTTGGACTCGATGTCCTTGGGCCCGCCGATCAGCAGGGTGTAGGCCTTCTCCTCGAAGGAGGGCTCGATGTCGGCCGGCTGGGTGTCCGGGTCGCCGGGCCTGGCCTTGGGAGGAATCTGCTTGCGGGTCTCCAGATGCACGCGCAGGCGGGGCTCGTCGAGCTGGTACACCTTGTACGACGAGGGTGCATCGTCCTCCCAGTCCTGCACGTAGAGGCTGGAGACCATCTGCTGCACCACGCGGTCGGCGCGGGACTTGTCCGCACGGGCCCGCACGGGAGACTCGATGACCCAATTGTCGCCGTCACGAACCAGCACGAACCCGGTGACGCCCTCGACCTTGACCCGCTGGACATCCTTGATGTCCGCGGTGATCAGTTTCTTGTCACGGTAGGTGGTGGGCTTCTTGGTGAAGGTGCCCGCCAGCGGGGTGTCCGATTCGTAGATCGTCTCGTCGCCGGACTTCCTGAAATACGAGCCCTTCCCGGTCGGCACCGCGCCGCCCAGGACCAGTTCGGCCGACGGCTTCCTGCCCTCGTAGAGCGTCACCGTCGCGGCGGGCTCATCCAGGCCGGCCAGCTTGTCGCTCGGGCGATCCTCGTTGTCTTTGGCGTAGGTGCGGTTGGCCTTCAGATCGGCCACGGCGCGGATCAGCGACTGCACCTCGTACTTGTTGGCCGGGCACTCCATCGGCGCGGTCATGCGCCATTCCTGCCCGTCCTTCTCAAAGGCCAGCTTGCCGCCCTCGCGGCGGGTGACTTCCACGCGATTGACGTCATCCTGCTTGACCTCGAAGAGGCTCTTGACCTCCTCGGGCTTCTCGGTCTTGTCCTCCGGCTTGTCCAGCCGGATCACCAGGACCAGCACCAGGGCAACCGCCGAGGCCAGCAAGGCCAGCACCATTGTCGTCTTCGTGTTCATCGCTGGTTACTTTCTCCGAACCATCCACACCACGCCGCCGGTCAGCAGCATGACCACCGCCCAGGGCAGCGCCAGGAACCAGAACAACCTGTCCTTCGCTTCCGGCCTGATCGGCCCGACCAGGGGCACGTCCGCGGGACCGGAGCCGATCAGGTTCTCCCGCCCACTGAGCCAGTACACGCTGTTCATGAACAGGTCGATTTCCTCCGTGGGCGCGGGGCCGGGTACCAGGGCGCCGTTCTTGCCCTCGATGCGCATCACCGGGCTGCCCAGGAAATCGTCACGGAAGCTGAAACCGCTGCCCATGGTGACGATGCGGCTCTTGCCGGCGGTGTTCTCGGCGGCCAGGATCACCGGGAACGGCGGCACCTCGGCCTTCTCGCTCATCGTGAAGGTGCCCTCCGGCTTGGCCCGGTCGAACGCCATCATGATCCGCATGACGTCCGGCTCCGCATAGAACTCGCGGGCACCCTCGGGAACCTCGAGCACCGTCTCGATCTTCACGTCCTGGGGCGGGTCTCCCTCCGTGCGCACCACCGGGCACACATTGAACATCAGCACCCGCCGGTTCTTGAGCGGATCGCCGATGGGCTGGCCGGTAAAGAAGCTCAGTTGCATGTGCACCCACTGGCTGACATTGATCTGGAACTTGTCCGGCTCCTTCTCATCGATCAGGGCCCGGATCACCCGCCGGTCGGTAGCCGCCCGCATGCCCCAATCCTCGGTGAGGAGCTGGTTGTAGGGATACTCAACGGGCGGAAGCCTGGGGTCGGACGGCAACCACATCGCCAGGAAGATCGCCTTGCCGCCATCCTTCAGCGCCTCGCGCACCCTGGCCAGGTGGGCATCGCCGAAGCTGGGGGCCGGCTGCTGGTTCATGAAGTTCGGCATCTCCGGCTCCGGCGGGGGCAGGAGCACATAGATCGGCTCGGTGCCCTCCTCGGCCGCCGGCTTCTCGCCCTCGGGCCCCTCACCGGCAAGGTTCCAGTCCTTGGTGATGAAGTTGGCCTGCTTGAGGCGCTCCTTGAGCGTGGTCAGGCCGGCCAGCGGAATCTGGCCGGTCCGCGGCCTGGCTCCGAACTGGCGCATCTGCGGGGCGGGCTCGGTTTCGTAGCCCACGAAGATCACCGTTGCGAAGGGCTTCTCGTTCTGCATCGACAGCAGGGCCCCGGAGATCGCGGTGTCGCCGTCGAACACCCGCCGCTGCTCGTCGTCCTCGCCAGGGGTCGACCAGCGCGACGCC
>CAYVVX010000830.1:0-2285 GCA_964455315.1 uncultured Planctomycetales bacterium
GGCGCGCTGTTCAGCTCGGTGGAGTACCAGAAGAACATGACCGAACTG
This sequence comes from uncultured Planctomycetales bacterium, assembly GCA_964455315.1. Taxonomy (GTDB): domain Bacteria; phylum Planctomycetota; class Phycisphaerae; order UBA1845; family PWPN01; genus CAYVVX01. The sequence continues at coordinate 49 of CAYVVX010000830.1, forward strand.
GTCATCCTGGTGACCCCGGAGCTGGTCAGTTACATGACGCCGGACCAGGTGTCGCCGGTGCCCGGACAGCACCTCACCGAGCCGGACGACCTGCAGTTGTTCGGGTTCGGGCAGATCGAGGGCGAACCGCTGGTGGATGACAATTCACCGGAGAAAGCCCTGCGGACCGCGGTGCCGCCCAGCTACCAGAAGATCACCGCGCCGCCGGAGCAGATGGCCTTGCAGGGCCCCTGGGGACCGGCCGAGGAGCCCGAGAGCAGCAAGTAGTGACCCCCCGCCGGGGAGTACCCGGCGGTCCGAGATATGGTTGGGGATGAGAAGCAGATGCTTGGGTGTTCGCCCGGCCAGGGGGCCGGGCGATGCCGCAGGCTGCCGGAGTCGATGCCTCCATCGGAGCATGCCCTGGAGGGGCGTCCCCGCGGAGGCGGGATAGGGAAAGGAGCGGAAGAAGCGATGCGTTCACAAGCACGGCTGGGTACCCGGCGGGCTCGCCCGTCGGAGGGTCGTCCGCGGCGCCGTGGCGCCGTGGCGGCGCAGGTGGCCGTGAGCCTGACCACACTGGTGGGGTTCATGGCCTTGGCGGTCGACGTCGGGGTGATGTACAACAGCAAGGCGGAGCTGCAGCGCACCGCGGATGCCGCGGCATTGGCCGCGGCCGCCGAACTGGGCGACTACAGCCAGGGGGATCCGCTGTCCATGGCCGTCACCGTGGCCGGCAACTACGCCTCCACGAATCAGGTGCTCAACGCCCCGCTCGGCCTTTCGGCGGACGACGTGGTCTTCGGGCGCGCGTTCATCGACGAATCCACCGGCCGCTACGTGTTCCAGGAGACCGAGAACTTCCCCAACGCGGTGCGCGTCTTCGCGCGGCGGACGGAAGGTTCCCCGTCGGGCCCGATTCCACTCTTCTTCGCCAATGTCTTCGGGCTGGCCAGCACCAACATCACCGCCCGGGCGACCGCGGTGCTCACCCCCCGGGACATCGCCTTCGTGCTGGACCTCTCCGGCTCGCACAACGACGACAGTTCATTGCGCTCTTTCAAGAATATCACCATCGCCAATCGCGGCGTGTGGGAGTCGCTCTGGGACACCGCCCTGGCGCCCCAGCCTTCCACCGGCGGGCTGCCCGACGGGCCCAAGTTCGGCAACATGACCAACTGGGGTGACAGCGTCACCGGGCCGGGCTGGGATTTCGCCAACGACACCGGCCTGCTGCGGCTGGCGCAGAACTCCAACTGGTCGCTGACCTCCGCGACCGCGAGCGAAACCCTGCAGGCCAAGGGCTACGGGTCGTATTCCGCGTCGGAAATGTCGGTCATCAACAGCTCCAGCTACGACGGCAACTCCAGCGATTACCAGCGCCGCGTGCTGGTGGCGCTGGGTGTTTACCGCTGGAAGAGCGGCAAGTCCGGCGGCCAGTCCGGCGGCAACGGCGACAACCACATCGACTCGTCGGAAATCCAGACCATGATTCCGTACCCGTCGAGCTCGAGCAATCCGGCCACCTTCTCCAGGGACGTGGGTGGAAGCTGGACCAGCTTCGTGGATTATGTTCGCAGCAGCTCGTCGAACATGTCCAAGTATTCGCCGAGCAATCAGCTCTACGGCGATCCCGGGCTGCGCTACCGCTACGGGCTCAAGACCTTCGTCGACTATCTCCAGGAGAAGCAGACCGGCGACACCACGTCGCCCGGTATGCGCGGCTCTCCGGCCCAGCCGATGAAGGCGGTGCTTGATTCGGTGGATGTCTCCCTGGACATCATCGACGAGCTTGACGGGGATGACTACGTCGGCGTGGCCGGTTACGGCACCCAGGGTTACGGTCCCCAGGACAAGCCCAACAACCTGTCCTGGCTCACCGATGACCTGAACACCGTGCGTTCCAAGGTCGCCCTGATGCAGGCGGCGATGTGGACGCCCAACACCAACATCGCCCAGGGCATCGACGAGGGCGTGAATGTGCTGTTCAACAGCGCCGACGCCCGGCCCCATGCCGCCAAGGTGCTCATGCTGCTCACTGACGGTATCGCCAACCAGACCCGCTCCAATCCGTCCACTTGGGACGAGTGGCAGGCCAGGATGGACACCGTCGCGGCGGCCCAGGACGCCCGGGCCCGCGGCGTCCGCATCTACACCATCAGCGTGGGGTCCAACGCCGACCAGAGCCTGATGAGCGACGTGGCCACGGTGGGCAACGGCGAGCATTTCCATGCCGAGGGTGAGATTGACGATTATCG
>CAYVVX010000831.1:0-2283 GCA_964455315.1 uncultured Planctomycetales bacterium
CGGACGCCGGTGTCCAGCAGCAGCGCGTCGATGGCGATCAGAAAGCCGGCCAGGCTCAGCGCGTAGAGCACCAGCAGGCCAAGTCCAGTGCCCCCGAGAGCCACCATGTAGGCGCCGACATAGAACCCCCCCAGTGCACCGGCCAGGATGATCAGAAGATAGGAGAGAACGCGCGGCATCCCGGGCTACTCCTTCCCGCCATCCGACCGGTGAATGAGATTGTCGATCAGGTCACGATCCACCTGCTGCTCCCTGGGCGGTGTTTCGTGAGAGGCTGCCGGGGTCGCTTCGGAGCGGCTCCGCGAGGCGGTCACCAGATCCTCGAGAACCGCCGCCGCCGGTTGCGGCTCTGCGGCGGACGCGTCCTCTTCGTGTGCCTCTTCCTTGGGCGCCTGCGACGCCGCGACCAGCGATTCCACCAGCTCCTGCCCCTGGTCCGGACCGGCGAGGAAGTCCGCAATACGGCCGCTGCCGTCGGCGCCGGAAGTCTGCTGCCGGGCGGCCTGGGCTTCGCGAACGATTCGCAGGAAGAACGTCTCCAGCTTGTCAGACGGGGCGGCCACGTTCACCACGTGCTTGCCCTCGTCCTGCTCCACGAGCCGCTTGATGCGCTCGATGGTCGCCTCGCTGAGCCGTTCGGTGGTGATCTGGGTCATGTATTCCCGGCTGAGCAGCTCGTGAATGTCGCCCATGGCCTGCCGGCGTCCGCCGTACAGAATGACCACGCGCTGGCAGACGTCTTCCACGTCACCCAGCAGGTGGCTGCACAGCAGGATGGTCTTTCGCTTCTCGCGATTCAGAAAAAGGATCAGGTCCTTGATCTCGCGCGTCCCCAGCGGGTCGAGGCCGGTCGTCGGTTCGTCCAGGATGAGCAGATCCGGGTCGTTGATCAGCGCTTGAGCCAGGCCGATGCGCCGCTGCATGCCCTTGGAATACTCGCCGACCTGCCGGCGGGCTTCGCGGGTCAGACCCACCATCTCCAGGAGTTGCTCGACGCGGCGCTGGCGCTCCTGCCGCGGAATCTGAAACAGCCGGGCATAATAATCCAGCGTCTCACGCGCGTTCAGGAAGCGGTACAGGTACGATTCCTCAGGCAGATAACCGATCCGCGATTTGATGGCCACGTCGGTGGGGGCGTAGCCCAGCACGCTGATGCGCCCGCGCGTCGGGTAGAGCAGCCCCAGCAGCATCTTGATGGTCGTGCTCTTGCCCGAGCCATTAGGCCCCAGCAGGCCGAACACCTCGTTGGGCTGAATCTCCATATCCAGCCGGTCGACGGCCACCACTTTCTGGCGATGCCAGAAATCGCGGAAGATCTTCGTTAATCCGGCGGTCTGGACCACGGGTTTGGCGTTAACGGACATCACGTTACCTTACTGAGACCATCACTTGGCCACGTTGCTTTTCAGCTCTTCCCTGACCCGCTCGCGGGCTTCGATCGGATCGGCATTCAGCCAGAGAACGATGTTCTTGTCGCCAACCGGCAGGAACCACTTGCTGACCCCGACCTGCGAGAACAGATCCCCCAGCATTTTCTGGCGGAGCTGCTGCTCGACCAGTTGCGGGTCCCGCTGCCAGGCTTCCAACCATGCCTTGAAGGGTTCCATTTCACCGAGCACATGAGCCACGATGCGCTCGCGCTCCTGCTCGGCCAGCTTGATCTTGCCGCCCGCCTCGCCGGTCGCGTCCTGAGTGAGGATCTGGCCGATGGTTGCCAGCACCTCGTCGCGCTGGGCGCTGGATTCGATCTGCTCGAGTCGCTGGATCTGCTCGTAGAGCGGCTCCCAGGCCTCCCCGGCCACGCCGTTGAGTTTCTTGCTGCGCTCGGCCAATGCGTTCTGGATCAGTTCGCGCTGCTTGTTCTCGGCCGAGGAAACCGCGAGGAAGTCTTCCTTGACCTGAAGCGGGTAATACGACTTGTCCGCCAGCACGTCTTGGATCGCGATACCGCTGCCCAGTTCGTCCAGGTGCGCCTGGGCCCGGATCTGGATCTGCCGTGCCAGTTCCTTGGGATCCTTCAGGACCACGTCTGCGGTGGTGCGCGCCGACTCGGCCACGGCCGCATTCTGGACCACCATTCGGATCAGGGCTTCCTCGTCCGTGACATTGGTCACATACAACGACGCATCCCGAATGTTGTACAGCACGCGGCACAGCAGATGCATCATGCCCCGATCGCCGGTCAACAGGGCCCCGTCCACGGCCGGATCCAGCCCGGAGCCGCGGGGGTACAGCTCGCTGAGCTGCTTGGTTTTATCGGCGTCGTTGAGCCGCAACCAGAAA
>CAYVVX010000832.1:0-2282 GCA_964455315.1 uncultured Planctomycetales bacterium
ACCGTCGACAAAGGGCCGGTCTGCTCTGTAATGATGCTATAGACTCAGAAAGTAATTGATCAAGTTATTGTTTCGCGAGTCCTTACCCGAGGAAGCTGACACTGGGCATGATGGGAGCTCCCGGAACTCGTGGGGGAATCAACATCGATCTGCAGCCACGCCGGCTGCACCTCCACCGATCGATCTGCCGGCGACAACCGGCTGTACCGGTGGGACTTGCCACCGCCCCAACGGCGTTGATTTGTACAGCGGTTACCGCTTTGCACGCGACCCGGACGGGCGAAGAGATGTTCTGGAAGCAAGCTCCAGGGATCGCTACGGGCATGAGGCGAGGAGAATGGACAACTCCCGCAGGTCACGTGTCACCGGAGCTGTTACGCCCCTCGATCCTGGCGGTCCGTCCGGACACTCGGGCCAAGGAGTGCGTCCAGGCGGCGCGTCACGGTCTCCAGCCGACGATCACGACTGGGCGGATCCTGCTCCTCAGGCAACGCTGAAGTCGAAGACTGGCTGAGCCGCCGGGCAAATCGCTCCAGGGCTTCTTCGCTGGTGTACATCGTCCCGCCCACCCGGACGGCCTCCAGCCGCACGCACCGCACCCCGCGATGGATCCACCGGTACACGGCACTGACGTGGACACGTCGTCCTCCGGGCCGCGACGGTAAACAACGCGGCACGTCGGCCACGGACAGCAGCGTCTCGCTCTTCAGCTCGATGGTCATGGTCGCACTTCTAAAAACGTGCCGCCGGTGAGAAGCCTGATCTCTTGACTCCTCCCTACTTGCCCGACAGCTCCAGCGCCCCGACCAGCAGGATCAGGTGCATCAGCATCAGGCCGGCCACCAGGCCCACCAGGGTCATCGCCTTGCCGGCGTCCGGATCGATCCAGCCGGGCAGTCGTCGCCAGGCATACATCCAGACCGCCTCGGTCAGGTCATGGGCAAAGGCTCGCAGCGAGGCGAACCGGCCGGCCATGAAGCTCGGCGGGATGAGCCGAAGCAGAAACAGCATCATCCAGGCCTGCGTCAACCAGGCCGCCATCAGCAGCGGCCACGCCAGTGGGGAAAAGAACAGGAACATGTTCGGGCTCTCCTTTGACAGACCACGGTGCGCACGCGATCACGGCCTCCACGGATCCGCCGGCAACGGCACCACGATCACCGGCTTGCGGGGTTTGCGCCCTGCCTGGCAAGATCAGGGTAGGTGAATACCTGGAGCGATACCTGTCGAGTCGGGTTGACCTGGCTGCAAGCAGCAAGCGCAATTACCAAACCACGATCCGGTTTCTGAAGGCGTTCTTCGGGGAGGATCTTGTCCTGCATCGAATCGACAGGGCGCAGGCGGCAGCATGGGAGACGGCCCTGGCAAACGGTCACCTGAGCACAGCACGGCGGTGGAAGCAGAAGCGGGCCTGCGTCAACACCCGGGCCTCTGTCTGCATGCATGTTCGGAACGCAAAGACGATCTTCGGTCGGGCCGTCCGGGATGACCTTCTGCCGATCAACCCCTTCGATCGACTGAAGGGGAACGCGCCTCCACCGCACAAGGATTGGCCGCACTTTGATCGAGAACACCTCCGCCGCCTTCTGCTCGCATGTCCGAATATCGGCTGGCGTGTGTTCCTGGGGCTTCTTCGATTGGCTGGATTACGCCGGGGGGAAGCGCTGGACCTGGAGTGGAAGGCAATTGATTGGGCGGATCACCGGATGACGGTCTTTGGGCGAAAGACGAATCGCCAGCGAGTGCTGCCAATTGATGCTGAGCTCTACGGATTGCTTGAGGAAGCCTTCCGCTTCGCGGGTGACGGCGAGCAGTTCGCGGTGTCGCCTTCACTGGTTGCCCGCTCGAGCGCAACCCGTCGTGTTTTCTCGATCGTTAGCACAGCGGGGCTGGCGTCCTGGTCGAAGCTCTTCCAGGTCTTCCGGCGAAACTGTGAAACCGATTGGGCTGCTCGGTTCCCGCAGCATGCGGTAAGCGAGTGGATCGGTCACGACGTCACCGTGAGCCAGCGGCACTACCTGAAGGTGACCGAAGATCTGTACGCCAAGGCGGCAGGGCTTGCCACAAATCCCGCCACAAACCGGCAGCCGAAACCAGTCGGGAATCATAACTCCTTGTCAATTCAAAGCGGGCGACGAGGCTCGAACTCGCAACATTCAGCTTGGAAGGCTGATGCTCTACCAATTGAGCTACACCCGCAAACCATATCTCTTGGTAGCCCAAGAGTTTACGGCAGAAAAAGAAGTTAAGCAATTATTTATTTTACAGACTTCTTTACTGCC
>CAYVVX010000833.1:0-487 GCA_964455315.1 uncultured Planctomycetales bacterium
GGTAGGAGTCAGCTCGGTCGCTTCCTCGACCTCTTGCGCGGCCTGCGGGCAGCTCGGAGGTTGGCCACGTCCAGCAGATCCTGCGGCCTGCCGGTAGCGAGCTTGTTGCGAATCAGATCGTCCCGGCCGATGAGTTGGAAAGGCACGCCGCCGTAGGTGCTACGGACCCTGGAGCGCCACGCCTTCTCAAAGGTGACCCCGTCCAGTCCCATCATGAAATCAACACGGTTGGGCGCAACGCCCATCTGGTACACCATTTCAGGGTTCGCGAAATCTTCGGGACGGGTATCTGCGAGTGGGGCACCAAAGGCGGCCAGCGCCCGCCAGACGCGTTCAGCGTTGGTCGGCGTCGGCTCGATCCAGATGTCAAAATCTTTGGTGTAACGCGGCTCAGCGTGATACGCGACCGCGTGAGCGCCGACGAGCAGAAACCGCACGCTTTCGGCGGATAAGCCTTTCAACAGTTCTTTGAAGTCGGAGTTCTCCG
>CAYVVX010000833.1:497-2276 GCA_964455315.1 uncultured Planctomycetales bacterium
CATCGCCGCCCCTTATGGCTTCGACTTCATGCACCATCTGCCACATCGCCGCCCATTTGCCTTCCGCTCCCACCCGCCTCCAGAAGGCCAGGTCGAAGCTGCGGTCCATCTGGTCGCGGCGGACCATTCTCGCCATGCGCACCGGCTTGCGGGCCATCCGTCACACTCCTGTTCCATGATTCTATCGGCCAGTCGAGCCGGCAACAATGTGGTCGGCGGGGGCGGCCCGCTCGAATCGCACGCCCGCTCACGCTACATTCCCCCCATGCCCATCTCCGTCCGAGGTCTGACGCTGGGGCTCGATGAGCCCGAGGAACTGCTGCCGGTAAAGGCGGCGGCGCGGCTGCGCGTCCGCCCGGAGGACATCCGCGTCTGGGCCATCGTCCGGCGGTCGCTCGATGCCCGGCGGCACGACCGGCTGGCGTTCACCTACAACCTGGAGGTGGCCCTGGCGGGGCCGCCCAGGCGCGAGGCTCAACTGGTCCGCCAGTTGCGCCGCCCGGACGTGACCCTGCTGGCGACGGAGCCGGAGGTTCCGCTGGAGGCGGGGCGCGAGCCGCTGCCCTATCGCCCGATCGTGGTCGGCTTCGGGCCGGCGGGGATGTTCGCCGGGTTGCTGCTGGCGGAGCGGGGCTACAAGCCGCTCATCCTCGAGCGCGGCGCGGAGGTTTCCGACCGCCACCGCCACATCATGGTGGACTTCTACAGGAACGGCACGTTCAATCCGGAGTCCAATCTCCTCTACGGAGAGGGTGGCGCGGGCACCTACTCCGACGGCAAGCTCTACACCCGGGTGAACGACCCGCGCGTCCGGCGGGTGCTGGAAGTCTTTCACCAGCACGGCGCCGACCCCGACATCCTCATCGAGGGCAAGCCGCACATCGGCTCCGACAAGCTTCCCGGCATCTGCCGCCGCATCCGCATGCACATCGAACGGCTCGGCGGAGAGGTCCGCTTCAACACCCGCTTCGACGATGTCGAGATCCGCGACGGGAACCTGGCCCACGTCGTCATCGGCAGCGAGCGGATCGCCTGCGGGCCGGTCCTGCTGGCCATCGGTCACAGCGCCCGCGACACCCTGCGCATGCTGGCCGCACGCAGGACCCGCTTCGAGCCCAAGCCCTTCCAGGTCGGCGTCCGCATCGAGCATCCCCAGTCGATGGTCGACCGGTGGCAGTACGGCGACCGCTGCGGGCATGTGCGCCTGCCCCCGGCCGACTACCACCTGGTCGCCAAGGGCGCCGCCGGCGGGCGCGGCGACGTGTTCAGCTTCTGCATGTGTCCCGGCGGGGTGATCCTGCCGACCAACGAGTCGGCCGGCCAGGTCACCACCAACGGGGCCAGTCGCTCGGCCCGCTCCGGGCCGTTCGCCAACGCGGGGCTGGTCACGACGCTCGATCCGTGCATGCTGCCGGCGCCGTACCGCGCCGACGAACGGGATCCCCTCGCGGGGCTGCGCTTCCAGGAAGCCCTCGAACGGGCCGCCTTCGCCATGACCGGCGGCAGCTATCGCGTCCCGGCCCAGCGGGCGTCCGATCTGCTGGCCGGCAAGCTCTCCGATGGGGCCCTGGAGACCAGCTACCCGCTGGGAGGGCAATTCGTGGACCTGCGGCAGCTCCTGCCCGGCGACCTGATCGAGTCGATGGCCCGGGCCATCGGGCAGTTGAACCGCCGCCTGGCCGGCTTCGGCGGGGCAGAGGGCATCGTCACCGCGCCGGAAACCCGCGCTTCCGGGCCCGTGCGCATGGCCCGCGACCCGCAGACCCGCGAAGCCGTGGG
>CAYVVX010000834.1:0-2269 GCA_964455315.1 uncultured Planctomycetales bacterium
GGCAAGCCTGACGGCGCCGACTAGGGCCAGGGCGTCGCTGAAGCGGGACCAGATGTCATCCGGCGCGGCGGGATCGAAAAGGTTGATCAGTCGGGCGAAGAGGGCCTCGGCTTCATCGCTGTCGAGGCGGCAGGCGGCGTCGAGGGCGGTCTCGGCGTTTCCGCGCACGGGGCGGCTGGAGACGCCGACGGTGGCGGTGATCTCCTCGCGCTGGTCGGTGAGGGGCGCGCCGCGGGAGGCCTGCACGGAGGGGCAGCCGAAGTTGACCGAGACGCGGTCGTCGGCGGCGGTGAAAGCCGGGAGGAAGGGGAACTGGCGGCACATGTGCGGCTTGGCGTCGGGGCCGAGCTCCTTGTGGATGATGCAGAGCCCGTCGGTGTCGAGGAAGAGGCAGCGGGTGCCCTCGCCCTTGGCGAGTTCGTGGTAGCGGGGGTGCTCTTTGGACGGCCTGCTGAAGGACTTGCCGGCGAGCTGGGGATAGGAGCTGAAGTCATGTCGGGTGAGGGCCTGGGCCTTGTCCGGCTCGATGAGGGTGTGCCAGGGCTGGTCGCAGCAGGCGGTGCAGCTTCCGCAGGAGAAGCGGGTGCGGTCGTCAACTACCAATAATCTCATGGGCGAAGTCTCCCGCGACTGGGTGCTCGAAGTTCGTATGGACGGGGTGGCCGTGTTTTGAGCCACTGCCTGCCCGCGCGTTATCGGAGCGCGCGGCGGCGGCGATGCCGTCCCGTAACTTGTCGGTCAGGCGGCGGGGTGGCTTGACATCACGCATGAAGCATGGGCCGCCGGCGGGGAAGATCGGCGGGCTGAAGACCGGGTGATGGCGCGCGAATGCGTCCGGTTACACATTCGGGAGCCCCGCGCGGGCTGAAGCTTGCGGCTCTCTGGTGCGCGCCGGTAGGTCTACCCTCCAGTTGCAAAAAAGAGCGCACCACGGAGACACAAAGAGCACAAAGAAGAGGTGGTTTGAGCCAGAACCCACAAGTCGCGGACCCCACCTGTGGTGAGGTTGCGGCGTTGGCGACTTGCTCATCCGGTCGCCGATCTTCTCCGTGGCCTCGGTGTCTCTGTGGTTGATCTTTTCTGCAACGCTGGGGTCTACTTGCCGCCCTCGGTCCAGCGGGTGACGTAGCGGGTGTTGTCCTGCTTGTCGCCGGCGCGGATGGCGATGCGATGTTCGCCGGGTTCGAGGTCGCGGAGGGTGAAGGTGACCGACTCGGAGGGGCTGTCGAAGATGTCGTCGTCGGCGGCGAGCTGCTTCCATTCCTCGGCGCTGTCCACGGTGTAGGCGGCGTCGGTGATGGGACTGCGCGCGTCGCGGATGGCCGCGCGGACCACCAGGGCGGTGCCCTCCTGGTCGATGCTGGTGATGGTGATGTCCGGGGGGGTGTTGTCAACGGTGACGGGGTCGCTGACGCGGGCGGCGCTCAGCTCGGTGCCGGGCGGGTTGCTGGCGGCGTCGTTGCCGAGGAGGCGGATTTCATACTCGCCGTCCGCGACCGTGCGGGTGTCCCAGATGGCGAAGCTTTCCTTGATCTCCTTGGCCATGCGAATCCAGCGGTCGCGGCCGATCTCGCGGAAGAAGAGCTCGTATTCCAGGGTGTCCTGGTTGGGGTCTTCGGCCTTCCACTTGGCGACCCAGTAGATCTGGGGGCTCTTGTTGTCGTCGGAGCCGCCACCGGAGCCGCCGACGAGCTGCTTGACCTTGGGCGAGCCGGAGGGGCTTTTGGCTTCCTCCTGGGCGCTGAGCACCTCGAGCGAGGCGATGGTCGGCGGGCGGTTCTCCTCGACCCGCGGAAGGGTGATGGAGCGCAGGGTGGCGGTGGCGGAGCCGTCGGTGGAGGTCATGGTGATGCGGTATTGCAGGAAGCGGGCGCCGGGGGAGCGGATCTGCTGGGGGGCGGAGAGATCCATTTCGTCGGACCAGTCGTCCCAGGCTTCGGACTCCTTGTCGGAGACGTTGCCGCTGCGGGTGGCGACGGTCAGGGCGGTTCTCTGGGGGATGTTCACCTCGGCGGTGATGCGGCCGAACTTGACGATCTGGCCGGCATCGAGGGGGTCGCTGGTGAGCGTGCCCTTTTCGGCGTAACGGGTGGTCATGCGGACCAGCGAGGCGGCGTTGGCGGTGCCGATGACCAGTTGCCCGCCGGCGAGCTGGATCATCGCGGGGGCCTGCTCGGCCTCGAGTTTGGCGAGCATGGTAGTGCGATCCTCGGCGGGCTTGACCTCCCAGATGCGGCCCTCGTCGCCGGTGCCGACGTAGAGAGTGCCG
>CAYVVX010000835.1:0-2269 GCA_964455315.1 uncultured Planctomycetales bacterium
GTTAGGTGATCCGCACCTAACGACAGGGAACGCCTCTCAACTACTCGATGGAAGGCTCGCGAGCCGGTTCCGCGGGGTCAAGCTCTACGCCGGAGCCCTCTGCGGCCCTCCTCGGGCCGCTGCTCTATCCCCTCCTAGGCTTCGCAACTGGTTGCGGGTTGCGCGACACCTGATTTGAATCTGCGATTGCAAGCCATTGATTTTGTTGATGCGGGTGTGCAATGGGCAAACAAAACCGCGCCAAGCGGTTGCTTTAGCGCGGTTTTTTGGTTGTTTTCTGGTTACGGGGCGCGGCTCCAGAAATTCTTGCCTTTGCATCAAGGTAGCTGGCTGGCCCCGGAAAGACTGGCAGCATAGGCCCATCCGCCTTCGGAATCTCCGATCTTTTACACCTCAGCGTCCGTTCGGCCAAGCCTCTCAGGTGCCGACCCCGTGTGCCAAGGGTCTTGGGAACACTCTGAGGACCGCTCCCTCTTGGCGCATAATCACGAGAGCATCCTTCCCATAGGAACTTTCATGTATTATATTTCCCCAAGAAAGGATGCCGTCATGTTGAATGCCCACCGACACTCCACCGCACCGGATCGCGGGGCCGTCCTGACCAAGGCAGCCATCCGGGCGGCGGAACGGCTCGACATCTCCGGCCGCCTGCTGGCCGAGGTGCTGGGCGTCTCCGAGGCGCAGGTCTCCCGCTTCAAGAGCGGGGAGGCCGCCTTGGCCGGCCACGGCAAGCCCTTCGAGCTTGCAGCCCTTCTGGTGCGCGCCTTCCGCTCGCTGGATGCGATCACCGGCGGAGACGAGGGCGTTGCCCGCGCATGGCTGGCCGCCCCCAACACCGCCCTCGGCGCCCGGCCCGCCGAACGGATCGCCTCTGCCCAGGGACTCGTGGATGTCGTCACCTATCTGGACGCCCGCCGCGCTCCGCTCTGAAGCCCGGCCGTTCGAGAGCCCGGCCTGGCGGCTGGTCGAGGCGCAGCACCGCGTCTCGACGCTCAAGCTGGTCGACAGCCTCGGCGAGCAGGACATGCTCGAAGCCATTCTGGACCAGAGCAAGCCGCCGGTGCCGCCGGAATGCCGACATCTGGACTATCTGCTTTCGACGCCGTTCCGTTATCGGCCCTATCCGCAGGGTTCGCGCTTCCGGCGGGCCGGGATCACGCCGGGCGTCTGGTATGGCGCGGAGCGGCCAGAGACGGCCGTGGCCGAAATGGCGTTCTACCGTTTCCTCTTCTACGCCGAGAGCCCGGAGACGCCATTCCCCGATGACGCGGCCGAATACACCGCCTTCTCGGTCGAACTGGCGAGCCCTGTCGCGCTTGATCTCACCACCGGCGCGCTGGCGGGCGATGCCGCCCGGTGGCTGCACCCGACCGAATACGACCCCTGCCAGAGCCTTGCGGAAACGGCCCGCGGGATCGGGGCAGAGGTGATCCGCTACGCCTCGGTCCGCGATCCGGCCCATGGGGCGAATTTCGCGGTGCTGAGCTGCCGGGTGTTCCGCAGCGCCGCGCCGGTCGAGCGGCAGACATGGCGCATCCGCATCAACCGGAGCGGGGCGCAGGCCGTCCGCGAGCACCCGCGCCTCGGGATGGAGTTTCAGCCGGACTCGTTCGCCGAAGATCCCCGCCTGGCAGGCATGGTCTGGGATCGGCCACGGGTCCGGTGATCCTGGTGGCGGGCGCGGGGAACGGCGGCTTTATCCCACCGGCTCGAAGGCGAGAGATCCGAACCCGTGAACGGCAGTCCGAGGCGCATTGCCTGCGCCCCGGACATATCCGACCGACCCGCTGGTTTTACCGCGTGCGGATGACGCGGCCTTTTCTGGCCTGTAGGAGCGGGAGATTTGGAGGTTTGGTCCGTCTTTTCGTCAGCTTCCTGAACAGCTGCTGGTCGATCCGGATCAGAATGGTCCCGGCCTCCTCTGGCGCCATCGCAATCTGCGGCCTTGCGATCGTGACGAGGGTTCCCCTGTGGTCGAGCCCCCAGACGAGGCGGTGGGGGCGGCCGTTTCTGCTGTCGACGGCGATGAGCAGCCCCGACCTGCGCCACAACCGCGCCATCCCTTGGGAGATGTCGTCGGCCAATCACCAGCGTGTGAAAGCAGCGCGGAAGGCGCCCAGCGCTCTGTCGGAATCGCCCGAGGCCCAAGCCTCCATGCCCACCGGGCCGGAATAGCCCATGGCTGCAAGCGCGCGGGCAATACCGGGCCAGTTCACCTCGCCGGTGCCGGGCTCGCAGCGGCCGGGGACGTCGGCGACCTGGATCTCGC
>CAYVVX010000836.1:0-2247 GCA_964455315.1 uncultured Planctomycetales bacterium
GATCAAACTCAGTGCCGCCCTGCATCGCGTGCTGCCGAAGATGCGGCTCGACGCCCCGCGCGAACCGGACGGCACGGTGATTCCCGGCGTGCTTACCGACGAACAGATGGCGTCGTTTTCCGGACTGCTGGGGCATTACCATGTCACCCGGGGCAAGACCGATCCCGGCCCGGCGTTTGACTGGGACCGGGTCATCAACGGCGCCCGCCGGGAACTGCGCGGGTTGCCCATGTAGCCTCGCGATCACCGCCCGCACCTGTTGCAGGAGTTCATCCGGGCTCGATCGTCCTCAGGGCGGTCGAGCCCTTTGTCATGGCCGTAGCTGTCGGCAGCGACGGCTTGCCCGCTGCCGACTGGAAAGCAGGCGGGGACCGGCTCCTTCGAACCGGTCCCCGCCGTTGGAGGTCAGAATTGTCGCCGCATGTTCACGGCGATAGCCACCTTCACGAACTCAAGGGCCGCAGTTCGCGGAGGTGAACAGCTTGCTCTTGGTAACGTTGAGGTCGACGATGTTGATCACGCCGTCCGTGTCCACGTCCGACCGGAAGTTGGCCCCGGTCACGGCCTGGAACAGATCGCCCTTGACCTCGTTGAGGTCGACGATGTTGACGACGTAATCCGGCGAGGCGTCGCCGGGCAGGCTGACCACGGATGCCTGGGCCGACGAAGCCAGCGCGTTGTCGGCCAGATCCTTGATACCGCCCAGCGTGACGATCACGCAGCCGCTGGCGTTGCTGAGGCTGACGGTCACATCGGGACCGGAACCGCTCACGCCGGTGCAGGTCGCGTTGGTGGCCAGCACCTCGCTGCAGTCAAGCGTGCCGTCGATGGCGGCCACGTCCTCGTTGAAGGTCATGATCACCTGGGTCGGCCCGCCCGCGCGGCTCTCGATCGTCGACCCGGTCGATCCCAGGTCCATGGGGATGTCAAAGTCGCCCACGCCGGTGTGGGTCTTGCGCGACAGCGCCGAGACGAGCACCGGCGGATCGACATCGACCGGGGTGGACGGCAGCATCAGGATCTTGAACTTGATCGGCTGGGTCAGATCCACGATGGGGTTGGAGAAGGTCAGGGCCCCGACCGTGGTCAGACGGACCCAGCGGGTGTCCGCCTCGTCGGGGAACTGCCACTTGACCTTCAGCGACTTCGTCCCGCTGTTGGCCTGCTCGTCGGTCACCTGGCTCATGTTGGGACCGAACACGTTGGCCGACGTGGTGCCCGAGAACGCCGGCACCCGGAAGAACCGCTCGTTGTCACCCACGGCGTCGGTCTCGAAGCCGGTGATGAGGTTGGAACCGTTCATGATGTCGTCGATGTACATCGTGTACGGGCCGGTGTTGGGGGCCGCGGTGTTGATCGAGAGGGCCAGGTGCTCGATGATCGAGCAGAGGTTCTCGATGGTGCCGTTGCCCGTGCCGGCGAAGCCGGGCGACGGGTAGATGACATCATCATTCACACCCGTGGCCACGCGGAACTCGACGTCCTGCCAGCCGGCTCCGGGCAGGAACGGCTTGCCCTGGGGCGATCCGGCCGTGCCGCCGATGCTTGTGGTGGCGCCGATCCACTCGAGCTGTCCGCCCGTGCCGCCGTCGGCGAAGAGATTGTCAACGCAGTTCTGCGGCGGAACGTTCGCGCCCACATTCTTGTCGCGGATGGACAGGGTCAGCTTGATCTCGTCGTTGCCCGAACCCACCACCGGGCCCACCGTGGGGAGGGCGCAGGGGGCGGTGCTGGCACCGACCGACAGGCCGGCCGTGATGACCTGCCCCTTGACCAGCGCGGAAGTCGGGACCGAGAGGCTGGCCTGGTTGATCGGGCTTCCGCTGACCGAGCCGATCTGCACGCCGTCGGCATAGACCCGCACCTGGGTGGCGGCCAGGTCGATGTTGGTCAGGGACACGGCCGTGTCGTCCTCGACCAGCGGGCCTCCGACGATCGGCGCGTTCAGCGGCGCGCCGAACGGATCGATGGCGGTGTCGCCCACCGAGATGGACAGGTTGTCGAACCACGCCGGCGTCGCCGAGTTGGTCAGACCGCTGCCCAGGATCACGTGGGTGATCGGCTCGGCCGGCTCATACCGCGGATAGGGGTTGGGCGATCCGGTGACCGGAAACGCCTCCACGCCGTCAATGAACCACTGGGTACGGGTCTCGGTGAGCTTGAGCTGCATCTTGACCCACTGGTTGTTCTTGCGGACCGCGTCCAGCACGAACCGCACCTGGCCCTCATCGTCGAGCTGCTCCAGCT
>CAYVVX010000837.1:0-2234 GCA_964455315.1 uncultured Planctomycetales bacterium
GTGCCGAGCTGGATGGCCTGCACCGCGCGGATGCGCCCGTTGTTCTGCATCAGGGCCCGATGTACGTGAGTGTTGAGGAACAGCGTGATGTTCGGCTCGCGGATGACCCACTCATACAGCACCAGGTCCCAGTGGCAGTTCATCAGCCCTTCGCGGTAGTGGAGGTGATTGCGAACCCGTTCCTCGACGTGAAACTCGTCGTGGATGCCGCCTTCCTTGATCCACGGCTGGTGGACGGAGTTGTGCTCGGGGTAGAGGCGGACTTCGCTGGAGGAGTTCCCGCCCAGCATCGAGCGGTTGTGTACCAGCGCTACCTTCACGCCGTTGCGGGCGGCGCTGATCGCGGCCGTCGTGCCGGAGATGCCCCCGCCCACCACGACCAGGTCGAAGGTTGCCGTGTGGTTGTGCGCAGGGGGCATGGCCGGCGTCGCCATGCAGGGGTCGGCGGCGGGCAGACCGGGGGGTTGACCCGCGGACGACGGAGCAGGGGCATTCTCGGCTCCGCCGGCGGGCGATGCATCGGCCGACGACAGCATGCCGCCGGTAACAACCAGACCCAGATCCTTGAAGAACTCACGGCGATTGGTGGACATCGGTGGGCGCTCCCTTCTCAAGTCCAGAACATGATGGAACCATCGAGCGTAGCACGCCTGAATTGTGGCGGTGAGCATAGCACACGGTCCGGTGGCGACCAATCCGGCGGGGCGGAGCGGAGCTGCCGACCGATTCCGGAAGACGGGGGGGCGATTTCCGGGCGGCCCGAGTTCTGGTAGTGTAGGTGCTGGACGTGCGGAACGTCCGCCGAAGTTGTCAGGTGCCGGGGCCGAGACCCCGTGGCGCAGCGCCCGGGTTTGCCGGGCGACGTGGAAACCTCGAGAGGCTGCGAGCTGATATGAAACCATGGGCCTGCTGGATGCTTGCCGGATTGGGGTGGTCTTCGAGCCTGGTGATGGCCGGGCTGACCGAGCCGCAGACACAGCCTGTGGAAGCGACCGCTTCCGCGCTGTCGTCGCCGGAAGAGGCCCTGGCGGCCGACCCGGAGGAGGCGCTGGCGTGGGAGAAGCAGCTCGACGCCCTGCGCGGCAACATCGATCGCGCGGCCGGACCGGTGGAGAAGGCGGCCGCCCACCTGGCCCTGGCCAACCGGCTGGTGGCGGAGCCGACGCGCGCGGCGGCCACCCGCTGGCTGGTGGGGTGGGAAGCCTCCGGCGACCGCGAGCTGATCGCCCGCCTGGCCGGGCAGGCCGTCGCCGAGATCGACACCGCCAGGAAGCTTCTGGAGGCCAAGCCGTCCGACGATCAGAGCCGCCGGCATGGCGACGTAAGTTTTGATCTCGATCTGCTGGAACCCTTCGTGAAGCTGTTCGCGTTGATCGCTGCCGAGCCCGAGGATGAGGGCGCGGGCAGGAAGATCGAGGAGGCCGCGCTGGCCCTGGCCTTCGCGCGCGAATCGGATGATCCGGTGATCTCGTCCGGTGCGCTGCTGTGGCAGTCCTTCGCGCTCAAGCTGGCCGGCCGGCGCGAGCGGGCCCTGGTCGCCCTGCCCGAGGCGCTCACCGAGGTCAAGCCGGGAACCTATGACTTCTACTGCCGCCTGCTGCGCTGCCGGCTGCTGGCCGAGGAGGGGCACTACGCCGCGTCGATGGCGTTGCTGCTTCAGATCGGCGGCTCAATCGAAAAGTGGTACCGGTCGACAGACGAGAAGCAGAACATGGCTCGCGAGCGGCTGGTCGGCATCGTGGAACTGTTCGCGGTGGCCAGGCCCTGGCATCAGCATCTGCGCGAGCAGGGCAGTGACGCCGCGGCCATTCGGCTGGAGGCGCTGGTCGATGACATCCAGAAGGATCTGTTCTCCGGCGATCCGCCGCACCGGGTGGATCGGTTGCGGCATGCCATCCCGCTGATCGTGAAGTCGGACACGGACCCGGCGGATGGGAAGTAGAACGGCGGAGCGATCGATGCCTACGATCGTGTCGCTCTGTGTAGTTTTCGCCCGATCACCACGTCGAGGTCGTCGCCGCTCTGCAATTCTACGGAGACCTCCTGGCCGGTGATCTCGACACGCAGACGCCGCCCGCGCCAGGCCAGCGGGAAGCGCAGCCTTCGCCACGTTGCCGGCAGGCGCGGCTCGAAGGTCAGCGTCTCCGATTCCAGCGCCGTGCGCATTCCCGCGAACCCCAGCACCACCATCTGCCAGACCGCACCGGCGTTGGCGATGTGGATACCCTCGGCGG
>CAYVVX010000838.1:0-1224 GCA_964455315.1 uncultured Planctomycetales bacterium
AGGCCGGCCAGGATGGTGATGTACCGGTCACCGTGCGCGCGTCCGATCCGTCCGACCTCTTCGACGAGCAGAGCTTCGTTATCGCCACGGCGGAGTGCGCCGATGCGCCGCAGTTTACCTCCGCCCCGAAGACCACCGCCCGCCCGTTCGTGGAGTACCGCTACGACGTGGAGGCCATGGTCGATGCGGGCACGATCGCGTTCTCGCTCGCCGAAGCGCCCGCGGGGATGGCCATCGACCCGAACAGCGGCTTGATCACCTGGGTCCCGCAGGGTGACCAGATGGGGCTCCATGATGTCAGCGTGACCGCGATCCGTGACGGCGTCTGCCCCGGGGCGCAGATCTTCCAGGTGGAGGTCAAGGATTGCGACATCACGCTGGCCTACCACCAGCCGGTGCTGGTGCCCGGGCGGCTGGCGACCTTCGTTCCCCAGGTCACCGCCAACTGCGAACCGCTGGCCTACGAACTGGTCAGCGGGCCCGACGGTATGGTCATCCATCCCTCCACCGGCGTGATCCAGTGGGTGCCGGCGGTGGGTGTCTTCTCGGTGGAAGTATTGGCCACTGACGCCTTCGGCAGCACGGCCGCGGCGCTGTTCGACGGCGACGTGCGGGCCCAGTCGCCTCCCGCCATCACCTCCACGCCGCCGTTCACCGCCCGGGTGGCCGACCTCTACAGCTATCCCGTCGTGGCGTCCGACCCGGACGGCGACACGCTGACCTTCTCGCTGCTGTCGGCGCCGGCGGGCATGACCATCAACGCGACGACCGGCGAAGTCCTGTGGACGCCGTCGCTGAGCCAGATCGGCAGCCATTCGGTGGGCATCAAGGCCGACGACGGGCGCGGCGCGTACGCCACCCAGACCTGGATGGTGACCGTCTCGCAGTTCGGCGACAACTCCCCGCCGCAGATCACCTCGACGCCCGCGTTCGTCGCCGGCGTCAACCAGCCGTACAGCTACGCCGTCACCGCGACCGATCCTGACAACGATACGCTCACCTTCAGCCTCAGCGAGGCCCCGGCCGGGGCGAGCATCGACGGCACCAGCGGTCTTCTCTCCTGGACGCCGCTGGCGGCACAACTGGGCGGCCGGCAGTTCAAGGTGCGCGTGGACGACGGGCGCGGCGGCTGGGCCACGCAGAGTTTCACCGTGACCGTGTCGCTCAACGGCGACAACGCCGCGCCGGCGATCACCTCGGAGCCGATCCAGACCGCCGCGGTGA
>CAYVVX010000838.1:1234-2232 GCA_964455315.1 uncultured Planctomycetales bacterium
AACGCGCCGTACGTCTACGCCGTCACCGCCACCGATCCCGACGGGGATACCCTGGCGTACCAGCTCGAGCAGGCCCCGGCGGGCATGACCATCGTGCCGGCCACCGGTCTGATCGAGTGGACACCGACCGCCGGCCAACTGGGCACGCATGACGTCACCGTCCGGGCCGACGACGGGCGCGGCGGCTGGGCCAGGCAGAGTTACGGCATCTCCGTCTCCGAGTTCGGCGACAACACCGCGCCGCGGATCATCTCCACGCCGCCGCTGCTGGCCACCGCGGGCGCGCCCTACGGCTACCAGGTGCAGGCCGTCGACGAGGACGGCGACGCCCTCACCTACGCGCTGATCACCAGCCCCGCGGGCATGGTCATCGACCCGATCATCGGGCTGATCGTCTGGTCAACCACCAGCGAACAGCTCGGCACCCATCCGGTCGAGATCGAGATCAGCGACGGGCGCGGCGGCACCGCGCGGCAGTCCTACGCCATCGCGGTCTCGACCGATGGAAGCAACCATGCCCCCGCGATCATCTCCGCACCGCCGGACGTGGTGGTAGCCGGGGAGGAATACACCTACGCGGTCGCGGCGAATGACGAGGACGGCGACACGCTGGCGTACTCCCTGACCGCGTCCCCGGCGGGCATGATCATCGATGCCGGCACCGGCCTGGTCACCTGGACGACCACCGGAGCCGACGTGGGCGTCTGGCCGGTGACCGTCCATGTCGAGGATCCGGAGGCGGCGTACGCGGAGCAGACCTTCCAGCTTCGCGTGCGGATGAACACCCCGCCCACTATCGTCTCCACGCCGGTGCGCAAGGCCCTGGCCACCCTGCCGTACAGGTATGACGTCGATGCGACCGATCCCGACGAGCCGCAGCTTACCTACGAGCTGCGCCAGGGACCGTCGGGCATGACCATCGATCCGGCCAGCGGCGAGATCGCCTGGGCACCGCTGGAGAGCCAGGCCGGCGATCATCCCGTCAGCGTGGCCGCGAT
>CAYVVX010000839.1:0-1890 GCA_964455315.1 uncultured Planctomycetales bacterium
GGTGATCGACGGCGTGTAGACGGCATCTTCGTCGTCGACCCGGGAGGCCTCGGCCTGATCAAATGCCGCCTGGACGGAGGCTTCGGTCAGGGCGTCGGCGAAGGGCGGGCCCGGCTGTTGAAGAAACGACGAAAGAACCAGCCGGAAACGTGTGGGAAGAAGGCGGGAACAGCCGATCGGTGACATAGAGACCTTCCTTGGTCAATAAACGGAGGTCACCGTCCATACAACCAAGGAAGATCTCGGCACGGGAATAATACACCAGGGAAGGTCCCCGTGCCAAATCGAATCGAGTCGTGACCGACGCGTGGACGCGGAAGCCAACCGGCAATCCTCGGTCATCAAAACCGCCGCCCACGCCCCGGCGCCGAACCTACGCGCCCAGCGGGAGGAGCGACCCCCCTCAAACGCGAGAAAAAGGGCGGCAGTGCCATTCGATGGAGGATCTGAGATTTGAGATGGCAGATCCGCTGGGTCCGGTCCCCACCTGAAGTCCCCTGGATGAAAGAAGCTCATCAGTATCGTAAACAATTTAACATAAAACACTTACGAACACTCATGAGACCGTCCAGGAAAGCTGCCGCATGGTTCATTAACGGCTCGAAAAAACTGACGGATTCTCATTGACATCGGTCGGATAGGTCGATAGAGTGCATTTGTAGGACATATAAATGTTCGTCCAATGAACGGTAGGTTCCAGTGAAGTCCATGTCAACCACACCTCTGATTGGAGCGCTGCCCCGACGAACGTTGACGGACGTGATCGCCGATCGGCTGAAGACGCACATCTTCCGGAATGGTTTGAAACCCGGTGATCTCATTCCTTCGGAAACCGAGCTCGCCGAGCAGTTTGAAGTCAGCCGGGCCACGGTGCGACAGGCGGTGAAGGCTCTCGAGGTTGCCGGCCTGGTCAAGGCGGTCCCACGATCCGGAACCAGGGTGCGCGAGTTCGATTTTTCGAGGGCTTCGAAGGCGGTGGCGGCGCACTTCCATTTGAGCGGGATTTCGCCCGCGTCCCTGTTCGAAGCCCGGCGGCTGCTGGAACAGTCGGCGATGTCGCTGGTCATCGAGCGCATCACCCCGGCCCAGATCGAGCGGCTGCGAGCGATCCAGCAGCGGTTCGATGACGCGGTGAGGAATCGCTCGGTTCGCTCCGAGGAGATCTCCTTCATCGACGAAGAGTTTCATCTGCTGCTGCTGGAGTCCACGGGCAATCCGGCCATGGCCAGCTACGCAGCGCTGTTCCATGAGTACTTCCGGCATCCGAAGCTGTTGTCGGCGATCAACAAGTCAAGCATCTTTGACGAGAACATCAAGGCTTCCGACGAGCACCGCCAGTTGATCGAGGCGATCAAGGCCCGCGACGTGATGGGCGCCCAGCAGATCCTGGCGACGCATCTCGGCGCGAATGAGCAGATCCTGCAGAACGAGTTGTCGGCCTGAGAGGCCGGTCGTGGTCAGGTCAGGATGATCGGCGGGCATTCTTCGCCCCACATGCGGCCGTGTGCCGTTACGCAACGAATCGGGCAGGCTGGTTGAGATCCGCCTGGTGAAGACTTAGGAAAGGCAAGGTGTGGCATGCGCCGCACAGCATGCGGATTCACGCTTATCGAAGTGCTGGTCGTGGTGGCCATCATCGCGGTGCTGCTGGCCGTGCTGCTGCCTTCTCTGTCACGTGCCCGTCACCAGTCGCGTCGCACGGTGTGCCAGAGCAACCTGCACCAGATCGGCACGATCTGGAACATGTACGCCGCGGAACAGCGCGGCGCCTACCCGGTGGCCTACGATCCGGACGGGGTGGGCATCTTCGGCAACTGGACGCTGCTGCCCAAGGCCCAGCGCGACAAGTTTGACCGGGCCCGCTACGGCCTGCAGGGCGGCAAGATCATG
>CAYVVX010000839.1:1900-2216 GCA_964455315.1 uncultured Planctomycetales bacterium
TGGAACCAGGATTCGAACCGGATATGGAACCTGGCTCGTTATGACACGGATCCGCCGACGCCAACCTACACCATCGGCTATTCGTACTGGTCGTACAACCGTTCTCCCGCGGCCTTGATCGAAGGCTACCTGAACTCCGCGGGCAACCTTGTTGCGGGCTACGAACAGATCGACGCGGATCGCCGCCGGCAGGGTCTCAACCCGCTGTGGGGGCACATCACCAGCATCAAGCCGCTGCGCAAGAACAGCGAGAAGAACACCGTGCGACGCCCGCTGCTCTTCGACGAAATCACCTTCTACGAAAAGGGCAATCCCT
>CAYVVX010000840.1:0-1589 GCA_964455315.1 uncultured Planctomycetales bacterium
CAGGGGTAGGCAAGTCAAGGAAAAAATCTTAAGCAATGTGAGATTCCCTCACCTCGCGCCAAAGCAGGCCCTTGGGCAGCGGCCAGGGCGGGTGGCGGCCTATGCCTGTGAGTGTACCGGTCGCGTTCCTGGCGTAGAGGGATGCAGTCAGGATTCAATCAGGACGAGCGAAGTTCGGTGGGGCGGGTGCCGCCGGGCTGCCCGGAGATCTCCGCGTCGGGCTTCCTCACGGCCGGACGGAGTGAGATCGGCAGGGCGGTTCCGGATGCACGGTGCGGGATTCACGGTTGTTCGGCCCGTTGGTCCCGGCCGAGATGGGCCAGTTCCGAACCCTGCACCGATGCCTCCGCCGGTGCCGCCCTCCACCGATACACCGCCACCGCCCCCGGCTTCACCGTCCGGTCGCGCTCGACGTCGAAGGTGCCCAGCGGCTCCCAGGCTTCGGGAAACGCCGCCAGCATGGCCAGCACCAAGTGCTGATGCGGCAGGCGGTTACGGGCCGGAACGCCCTGGTCGACCACCAGCACCGGCGCGGGAAGCTCCCGCAGGGCGCTCATGAGTTCCGTCGGGGTGTCGTAGCGGACCTCGTAGCTGAGCTTCATCCAGTCGCTGTGGGCCATCAGCTTGGAACCACGGATGACGGTGCGGCCGGGTCGGGCGTCGCGGGCGGCGATCTCGGCGATGAACATCCCTTCGCCGGCGGCGTCGGAGGAGATCACCAACGGGGCGTTGTCGGCGTTCTGCCCGGCCAGCAGCATCCCGGCCACCGGTGCGAAGCCGCCGCAGCCCTTCTTCGGCACCGCGAACACGCTGGTCAGGCACACCGCACCGATGCCGCAGAGCAGCAGCGTCGGAACACCGTGCACGCGGAGGATTCCCGCTGCTTCAAGCTGCCAGCCGTGATCACGCGCCGTTGCCGAAGCGGCCTTCACTCGTGGCAGCCATGTCGGCAAACCCTCGGCCAGCGCGGCGGCCCCGCCGGCTGCGAGCAATGCCATCATCGGCAGCGCCGGGATCAGGTAGCGGGCCTCCAGGGCGCTGGGCATGACCACGTGGAACAGCAGGAGGGCCAGGATCGCGCTCGCGCGGACCGTCCAGTCGCATGCCGATCGTCGGCGGATGCGCGGAATGATCACCCGCGCGACCAGCCCGATCATCGCGAGCCCCAGCAGCGGCCAGTTCAGGATCTGAACCGCGGTGGCGCCGTAGAAGCCGATCGCCTCCCTCGAGAACGACCAGGTCGGGGTCGGATGGGTCCACCCGTTGCGGACCATCTCCAGGGTCAGGTACGTCCACGGCCCGCACAGCAGGATCACCATGCCGGCCGGAAGCCAGAATGACCAGCGGAGCATCAACGGGGGCTCCCGCCGATACTTTTGCCCTGCGCTGTTCGCCGCGATCCCGTCGCCGGCGGGGCGGCATCCCCAGGTCAGCAGCACCGCCAGCGGCACCATCAGGGCCAGCCAGACGGCCGTCTGCTTGGTCAGGATGGCCAGCGACGCCCAGACCCCGAACCAGGCGGCGTCGCGAACGCGCTGATGGGTCAGGTACCGCCCGAACGCCTCCACCGCATGGAAGCAGAGCAGCGT
>CAYVVX010000840.1:1599-2213 GCA_964455315.1 uncultured Planctomycetales bacterium
GCCATGACCATGCCGCTGTACTGCTGCACGTTCGGCAGGGCGATGAGGGCACACGCCGCGAAAACTCCGCCGGGCAGGCCCAGTTCGCTCCGCGCGGTCACGAACACGCGCCACGCCAGCAGCCCGGTCAGCAGGGCCATCAGCAGCAGCACCGAGTGTCGGATCGGCGAGAATACCAGCATCCAGCCCGCCTGCACGGCGTACAACACCGGCGGCCAGTGGCCGAACGCGACCTTGGGATAGTGGTCGTAGTAGTCGCGGGCGAAGGCCATCGGGCTGGAGAAGTTCCCCGCGGCCAGGTAGTCGCGGACCATGAGCCCGGTGACATAGTGGGCGGCTTCGTCGGGGTGGCCGCCGAATTCCGCCTGGTAGCTGCCGGTGGCGATTTGAAGCCCGATAACCGCGGCGAGCAGGGCGACGCATGCGACCAGGGAGCCCGGCCGCGGGCGCAGCAGGATCGGCAGTCGCGGGAAGTGAGGCATAGCGAATGTATCGGACTGTTGGCGGGGCGTGATGAGCATCCGCGGCACAGCCGGCCAGGGGGTTGACCCCGCCGGCGGGGCGGTCAAAGATTGCGAACCGCATCATTCGTGCGGGGCACTGTTCAAGCGGTC
>CAYVVX010000841.1:0-2208 GCA_964455315.1 uncultured Planctomycetales bacterium
TGGCGTACCGGCTGGAGGGCAGGCCGGGCTGGTCCATGACCGCCCGCAGGTAGCGCTGCTCCACCTCGCTCAACCGCGGCCGGGCCGGGGCGACGGAGGTGACGGTGATCTCGATCGAGGCGGTTGCGACCGGCTCCACGGTCAGGTGGGCCAGCGGGCCCAGGTCGTAGTTGACCGGCTCGGCCGGCAACGGTTCAGGCTTGGGCACCCGGACCACGAACGGGTAGCGCCAGGAACCCTCGCCCAGCTGACAGACGAACAGCCCCGGCTCGAGGTGATGGAACATCCATTGCCGCTGATCGCGGGTCAGGCCCAGGGCCGAGCCGATCAGGTCGTAGTCGGCGGCGCTGCCGCAGCGGCCGATGCACTTCAAGGCAGTGTTGCTGAGAATGGCGGGGGCGATGTCGCCGGATTGGACCGAAAGATCCAGACCGATGCCGGTGCCACGCACCAGGCCGATGAGATCGGCCAGACCCGGCAGGGAAGACGCGGCAGTGACCAGCCGGGCGGCCTCATCGCAGCAGATCCACAGGGTCATCTTCTGGTTGGAGATGCCCAGGGCCAGCCGGGAGCAGAACTCCGACAGCAGCAGGGTGTTGACCAGCAGGTTCTTGTCGACTTCGGTCAGCTCGGCGAACTCGAAGACGATCTGATGCTTGGCCAGGTCGGCGGTGGTCCAGCCCCGCCGGCAATTGAGCACCGGCCCCAGCGAGCGCAGGACCGGCTCCAGGCTGTCGATGAGGGCGTCGCGGGCCTGGCGGTTGGCGTCCTGGTCAGCTTTCACGGCCTCGTACAGGTCAAACAGGGTGGGGAAGGAATTGGCGCCCTCGAAGATGCCCATCGATTCGTAGAGCTTGAGGATGTGGCTGTGCAGCAGCTTGGTGGCCCGCGGCGGCAGCAGGAGAACCGCCACCAGGATCTCGGCGATCTGGGCGGCCCAGGAGCGCGGGCAGACGTGCCGGGGCACTTGCAGGGGGTTCCAGCGCAGGTCCCGGCCGCGAATGACCAGTGCCCGACGCCCCCGTCGACGCAGGACCGCCTGCATCATGCTGAACTCACGCTTGCGGAAGTCGAACAGCCACAGCCCGGCGCACGCCTGGCTGACTGCCCGGATCAGATGGCGGGCCTTGATGGTCTTGCCCGAGCCGGAGCCGGCCACGGTCAGGCAATGGGCGTTGAGGAACTGCAGCGGAAAGCGGATCGGTCGTCTGCGGAGGTCGTCGCCGAGATGGATCTCGCCGCCACCGGTCTTGGGCAGCGGGTAGGGGCCCACGAAGGCCTGCTCGATCTTATGGTCACGCACGCAGTCGCGGATCATGTCGCGGGCGAAGGTATCGTCGGGCAGGAAGCGCACCAGGTCGCGCATGGCCCGGCCCACCTCGTCCTCGAGCAGAAGATGCTGCTCGGCGTAGAGCAGATCCTTAACCAGATCGGGAAGGTCCTCAGGCATCACGCTCTCCCAGAAACGGACTGAGAAAGAAACGGGCCACGCTCATCAGCATGCCCTTGCGGCGGGACGCCTCGTGGCAACTCCGGCAGCGACGGTGGTGACCACCGGCGTCGTCGACAACGAACCGGCTGTGTGCCGGGCAGCAGGGCTTGTGGCAGATCTCGCAGAACCCGTGACAGCGGGCGCAGGAGGTTCGCATGCACTCCGAGCAGAACCCCGCCGGCGGCTGCAGGCAGCCGCATCCGCTGGCGTAGGTGTGGGCCACCTCGTGGGACTCCAGGGCTCCGGCCTGATTCAGGAAGTGGCCGGTGATCCGCTGGCCGGTGGGCTGCTCGTGCCCCTGCCAGGGATCGTGAGCCACTTCCTGCTGACGTTGACCGCGAATGGGTCGCATGGGTTCTCTCACCAACTGCCCGTGAACAGCACCCGGCAGCACCAGGTCCACAAGTGCCAGAGAAACTTCGCCGTGAACGCGATCGAGAAGAGCGCCAGCATCAGTCCGTCCAGGATCACCGCGAACCACAATCCGAACCGGATCACGTTGCGGCACAGGTCCAGCAGGTTCTGCTGCCAGGGGTTCATGATCGGGCTCCCGCTTTTATGACCACGAACGAGACGATGCGGCCTTCCACCAACCGGGTCCGAGCGGGCCCTTCCTTCAACGAAGGTGTTCTCCAAGAAGTAATAGCACCCGGCCGCACAAACCTCCACGGAGAACTACCGGATCTGTCTCGGAGAGATCTCGGAGCGGTCGATGT
>CAYVVX010000842.1:0-2205 GCA_964455315.1 uncultured Planctomycetales bacterium
CGGGCGTCAACTTCGTCGTGATGACACCCGATCCGCTGCCCTCGGGGGGATCGAGGATTCTGCGCGCGACGTAGAATCGGACCGCTCGACGGCTGACACCGGCTGTATCCGCCAGTTCAGTAATGGTCATCTTGGCGGGCTTCATGCCCTAAGTGTACGACATCAGATGTCGCATTTCAAGTGTCGTTAATTCCCAGGGGGAAGCAATGTCTAAAAGCAGAGCTTTATGTGCTGCCTGTTGTCAAGGCGGGTTCACGTGCCTGCCTTCTCTCTCCTCTTCATACGTCTGATTACCGCCCTGGGTCGGCGGAGAATTGCTCTCCGGTGGCCGGCGAGTGGATCTCGTAGAGCCGGAGCATGCTCGGCGGGGGTGGGTCGCCCTGGCGCGGCCGATCGCGGTTGCGGCCGAGGGTTTCCCACTTCAGCAGGTACCTGGTGCCCGGTTCGGGTGACCTTCCAGTGTCAGCCTGGGTTTGAACGCTCATACCCGGCACTTTCAATTCGATCTTGCGAACTTCCGCCGGCATGGGCGGCGGCTTGGGCAGCATGCGAATCGGGCGCAGCGTGGCTTCATCGAGAAGCCAGATCCCCGAGCCGTGTTTGGGGTTGCTGAACGACTGTCGCAGGCCCCCTTCGACGGGGGCGACCGCGCTGAGACGGATCTCGAAGGGAATCGATCCTCCCCCCTGGAACTCCCAGCGATAGCTCCAGTCGCTCACCTGGTGGATCTTCCACCGGCCGTCCTCCAGGCGGGCGTTGTAGATCTGGGTGAAGCCCTGCTCGTCGAACTTGTGGTAGCTGATGACCGGCCGCTTGCGGGAGTCAAAGCCGAGCCGGGTGTTGCCGTTGATCATGCCGCCGTGGATGGGCACCGGGTCGACGACCTCGCCGGTGCGCAAGGTGATGGGCAGCCGCAGCGGCTTTCCGGAGCTGGTCTGCCAGTGGACGAGGTCGCGGCTGCGGGCATAGGACAGATCGTGATTGGTGGCGCAGTCGGGGGTGTCGCGCCACACCCAACACAGGTGGAACACCCCGTCCGGGTCGCGGACCGGCCCGGTGAAGTAGGCATTCATTTCTCCCCCGCCGGACAGGAGGGGGGCGTCCAGGAGCCTGCGCCAGGTTCGCGTCGAGGTGTCATAGGTGTTGAACACCTGGTCGCCGTCGCCGCTTCCGCCGATTCGGTAGGTGAATATCAGCTCGCCGTCGGGGCCGCGCAGGAATTGTGGATAGGTACATCGGTCTTCATCGCGTCCCACCATTGCGGGCACGCGCGCGAGGGTGCTGCTATCGTTCGGCTTGGTGCTCCGGAAATATACCAGGGGGTGGCCGTGCATGTTGCCGCTGAGATGAATGTAATCGTCGTGGTCGAAGGTCATGGTGATGTAGTTGTGACTGTCCCATCCGATACGCTCGGGAAGTCGGATCAGCTCCCATGTTCCGGATCCGAGACGCCGGCTGGCGACGGTCATGCGCCGCTCAGCGTCGTAAAACGCGACGTGCTGACGATCCTTGTGGGTGAGCAGGGCGAATCCGACCGGATGGCCGGACCATACCGGGGACACGTCGATGACCTCGACAAACTCGGAATTGGCTGGGGTTTCACCCGCTGCCCAGGCAAGGCAGGGCAGGCAAGCCCCCAGGACCGCAGCGAGGTGGCGTCGAACGGGTGGCATGAAGTCTCCCTCGAACCGTCGGTGCTGATGCTCATTCGGCCGAATGTCGGCCACCAGGGGTCTTGTACGCCGGCGTCCAGATCCACGGCAATGCGCCGGTACGGCGGGCCCAGGCTTCCCACCGGGCGCTCATCTCGGCTACGCGATCCGGCTGAAGCGCGGCCAGGTCGTGGAGTTCGGTGCGATCCCGTTGCATGTCGTAGAGTTCCCAGGCCCCGGCCGGCCCCTTGGCGACCAGCTTCCACCTGCCGACCCGGACGGCGCGGTTGCCTTCGTGTTCCCAGTACAGCGCTTCACGCTCGACCGGCCGTCCTGAAAAGGCGGGCACTAGGCTGGTCCCTTCGAGCGGCGTGATCCTGTTGCCTGCGTGCATGTGGGGATAATCCGCTCCGGCCAGTTCGGCACACGTGGCCATGATGTCGATGACTTGTCCCGGCTGGTGTTCGATCTCCCCGCGACGCCGAATGCCCCCGGGCCAGTGGGCGATCAGCGGTGTGGCGATGCCTCCCTCGTGAACCCAGTGCTTGTACTC
>CAYVVX010000843.1:0-2189 GCA_964455315.1 uncultured Planctomycetales bacterium
ACCCACCTGCTGACCCCCGGCAGCGTGGTGGTCCTGCGCATGGAGACCCTGCCGGTCCCCGCCCAGCAGTTGATCATCAGCCTGTGCGTCGAGCGCATCCTGCACCGCCGCATCGCCGCCAACGTGCATAACACCGAGCTGCAGGTGCTCATCGTGCTCGATGAAGCCCAGCTGGTGCTGGGCGCCAAGGCCGATCGCGAATCCTCGGCCGGGGTTGCCCCCATGGCCAGCCAGCTCCTCAAAGGCCGTGAGATGGGCGTCGGGTTCGTGATTGTGGCCCACCTGCTCTCGGACATCTCCCGCACGGTGCTGGCGTCAGCCAAGACCATGTGCGTGGTCGGGGGTTTGAGCGACGCGGTCAACATCGACATCGCCAGCCAGATGATGAACCTGGAACCGCGGGCCCGCACCATGCTGCCGCGGCTGGGTCGCGGACAGGCCCTGGTGCGCGAGATCGGCACCGGCGGCGCCTACACGGATCCCTTCCTGGTGGACCTGGACGGGCCCGACCTGGACAAGTCCGCCATCGACGAACCCACCCGCCAGGCCATGATGGCTCCGCGCCGGGCCCACTGCCCCGCCCGTCCTTCACGCCCGCTGAGCGATTACCCGACGATCATGGCCGAGCTGTTTCCGACGACGAAGGCCGCCCGCAACGCGGCCAAGGCCGCCGCCACGCCGCCGGCACCAGCGGCCTCATCGACGACTGCCACGCCCGCCAGTGCTGCGGCCGCCACATCGCCCCTGTCCAAGGCGGAGGTGGACCTGCTCCAGGACTGCGCCCGGCATCCCGCCGACTGGATCACCGAGCGGGCCAGTCGCTTGAACATCAAGGACTACAAGCAGGTGGAACGTTCCGCCAGTCGGTTGGCCGGGCAGCATGTCGTGGCGCTGCATGGCGTGCGCCTGGGCAAGCGCACCTGCCAGTTCATCGAGGTCACCGATCTCGGGTGGCAAGTGCTGGCCATTCCCAAACCGGCGGACTACCTCGGCCACGGCAGCTTTCTGCACACCGTGCTGATCACCCGGCTGGATCGATCCCTGAGCACCAAGTCCTGGACCAACCTGCGCCCCGAGTTCGGCGTGGGGCCGTCGGGACACGCAGTCGATCTCTTCGGCATCAGCCCGGCCGGCATCGGAACCGCCTTCGAGGTCACCCTCTCCTTTTCCAACGTGGTCAGCAATGCCCACAAATCCCTCCAGCACCCGACCCCGGTGCAAGAGCTGGTGTTTCTCTGCCTGCTGAACAGCGACTGCAGGAAGGTGGAGCGGCCGCTGGCCAAGGATCCGGCCCTGCGGCCGGTGATGTCCCGGATCCAGGTGCGGCGGGTGGATCAATTCCTCTCGTGAAAACCTTTCGTGCCTGAGTCAGTAGAGGCTCATCTGCAGGAGATCGTGGTGAAGATTCTCAAAGTGTTGATCGTAATCTGGCTCGCCGCCCAGTTGTCCGGCTGGGTCCGCGGCGGTGAAAACATCTCCCTGCTGGAGACGCTCCCGTTCGTGCAGCGGCAGGCATCGCTGTCCGCCGACTACGAACTGCTCGCCCTGGCGGCGGTGGTTATGGGCACCTGGGGCATGCTCACCCTGCATCAGCGCCCTCCGCGTCCGCCGATGCCGCCGGGGCCCCCGGCCACCCCGCAGTTTCGGGCATCCCTGTTGCTGATCCCGCTCGCGGTCGTGGCCATGGTTTTCCTCGGTCGCCGCCTCGCGCTGTCGGTTCGTTTTGAAGACGCGGTCGGCCTGACCTCGCACACCCTGGCCAATCGACACCTGGCCCTGCTGTGCACGGCCATGCTGGCGATGGTGGTGATCTATCGGATCGTTCGCACACGTTGAAAGGAGACCTTGCATGAGATTCCCGAGCTTCCTTCAAACACCCTGGCGCCGGCGCCGGCGGACAAGCCGGTTCGGTCGCTCGCTGCAGCATCCGCGGCCGGTCAACGGCGAGTCCTCCAACGGGCATCCGGTGCCACCGGAGGCGCTGGCCCGCATGATCGCGCCCTTCGTGGCGCTCGCGATCCGCAAGGATCTGGACGCCCTGCGCAGCTCCTGCGGCGACCATGCCGTCGAGCAGTTCCTCGAGTGCCGGGCGTGGATGGAGGTCGTCGACCAGCGGCTGGACGACCTGGTGCGCGAGGCGATCAACACGGCACTGGCCCCGATCGCCGGCGAAGTCGCGGCCACGTTGC
>CAYVVX010000844.1:0-2187 GCA_964455315.1 uncultured Planctomycetales bacterium
TGGATGCCGACCCGAAAACGCTGGTCAAACGGCTTCAACCCCGCTAATCAAATACGATTTGGGAGTTATTGCTTCCATCACATCGCTGGGTTTTGCAGCATACTGTTGCCGAAAACACCGTCCATTTTTCAGGCCTTGACACCGCACTTGATTTCGACCGAGAGGAAGGACACCTTCGGGCTCCATCTCAGTGGCGCCGTGAAGCGCTTCATGATTCCGACCAGCGAGGCAAGCCCGTCTGGGGGAAGCTCGGAGTACTTATAAGTCGGATGTCGAGTCTACCATGCACCCTGTATCTTGGTGACCCGTTTGATCAAGCGAGTGCAGCAGTTGTTCCCCGCAGTGAAAATCATTTGTTACCTATCTGGACGTTCTGTTCCTCTTCTGAATTCGCCGTTGCCGTTCGGCGAATTGACAAGAAACTGAACGTTACAAGTGCAACACTCGTGAAAGTCCCGTTCGATCTTGAATACTGGCAGCAGGTCGCCACACAGAAGTACCCGCGCGGCCTCCCAGAGCCGGAAAGCAACGACCCCAGGCAATGGCTCTTTCACGGCCGACCGGAGGCGTCAGAAGCACCGCTCCAGGTCGCCGTGGCCCGGATGATGGGCTACCGCTGGCCGGCGGAGCTGGACGACAAGATGCGGCTCAGCACGCGGGCCCGCGACCTTGTCCGCCGCTGCGACGAGCTGCTGCCGCTGGCCGATGACGATGGCATCGTCTGCATCCCCTCCGTCCGCGGCGAGGAGCCCGCCGCCGACCGGCTGCTGACGCTGCTGGCCGCCTGCGGCATCACCGCCGCCCAGATCCGCGCGCAGACCGGGGGCACCGACCTCGACGACTGGCTCCGCAACGGCTTCTTCGAGCAGCACTGCAAGCTGTTCCACGACCGCCCCTTCATCTGGCACATCTGGGACGGGCGGAAGCGCGACGGGTTCCACGCCCTGGTCAACTACCACAAGCTGTGCGGGGCGGGGCTGGAGCCGGGGAGCCACCGGGGAGATGGAGGGGCCGCGGGGGCAGCCCACCGGCGGGACGCCGGCGCCACAGCCGCCGGGCCGCACGGCGGGCGGAAGCTGCTGGAGTCGCTGACCTACTCCTACCTGGGCGACTGGATCAACCGGCAGAAGGACGGGGTCAAGCAGGGCGAGGGCGGCGCCGAAGACCGCCTGGCCGCGGCGCTGGAGTTGCAGAAACGGCTGGAGGCGATCCTGGCCGGCGAGCCGCCGTTCGACCTGTTCGTCCGCTGGAAGCCGCTCGCCGAGCAGCCCGTCGGCTGGGCGCCGGACATCAACGACGGCGTGCGGCTCAACATCCGCCCGTTCCTGGCGTCCGACCTGCCCGGCGGTCTCAAGGGCGCCGGCGTGCTGAGGTCCAAGCCCAACGTCAAGTGGACCAAGGACCGCGGCAAGGAGCCGGAGAGCATCCGCCCGAAGGCGGACTTCCCCTGGTTCTGGGGCTGGGACGAGAAGACCGAGGACTTCACCGGCGGCAAGGCCTTCGACGGCAACCGGTGGAATGGGTGCCATTACACGAACAAGGCGAAGCAGGCGGCGCGGGAGAGGGGGAAGGGCGCATGACCGACCACATCCTCCAGGCGATCAAGGACTACGTGCAGGCCCCCAGGACGGACTACGCCCTGCTGATCGAGGGCCCGTGGGGGTGCGGGAAAACGTACTTCTGGAAGAACAGGGTCGAGCCTGCGCTGAAGGAATTGTGCCGGGATGACGGGAAGGCCTGGAAGCCTCGTTATGTGTCCCTCTATGGCTGCCGCAGCACCAAGGACGTGGACAACCAAGTTCTAATTGCCTGCTATCCCAGCCTGCGGAAGAAGTGGGGCGAAATGCTCAAGTCAGGGGGTGGCGGTGTGATTGGCGACCTTATCGCCCGCTTTACACCATTCAAGCTTCCTCCAATCGATCTCAGGTGGTTCCACAGGTTCAGGAATGCAGTCCTTTGCTTTGACGACCTTGAGCGAACATCAATGCCCCTTAAGGAGGTCATGGGGTACATCAACACTTTCATCGAACACAAGGGTGTCAAAGTGGTCGTATTATGCAATGAATCCGGCATCGCGGACAATGGCGAGGCCGACACCTATCGGAAGATGAAGGAAAAAATGGTCGGGGTGTCGCTGCACTTCCAGTCCGCCCTAGAA
Organism: uncultured Planctomycetales bacterium; assembly: GCA_964455315.1. Lineage (GTDB taxonomy): Bacteria > Planctomycetota > Phycisphaerae > UBA1845 > PWPN01 > CAYVVX01. Next base: position 2,159 of record CAYVVX010000844.1, read on the forward strand.
GACGTTCTCAAGAACCTTGTAAAGGAGTA
>CAYVVX010000845.1:0-2179 GCA_964455315.1 uncultured Planctomycetales bacterium
CACTGGCTGTTGCGGCCCTGGGCCCGGGCCCGCGACAGCGAGGGCAGCAGAATCGCGATCAGCAGCGCGATGATGGCCACAACCACCAGCACTTCGATCAGGGTGAAACCGCCGCCGGTAAGCCGCCGGTCGAAACCGGCTGAAACCAGCCTCTTCGGCTGAAAACAATGCGCACGATTTCGTACCATATCAAGGCCCTTTCTGCCCGCGACCATCCTGTCTGCCAGTGGACGACGCCCCCGTGCCTGAGGAAACTCCGACCCCCCGGTACCTTAATGGAATCCGCCTCCGCGATCAATACGACGAGCGCGGACAGCGTCTGTTAAGGTGTGACACGACGACCGGCCCGTGGAGGCGCAATTTTCCCCCTCCGCGCCGCCACCAGCGCGTTCATTTCAACCCAATTGATCGAATTCCGGAGAGAACGTGAGGATCACAGCAGAAGCTGCACAGGCACCGGCCTGCCGCCCGCCGGGCCGGAGTGGGGGAAGCTGCAACGGTCGCAACCGTCCTCGGCCTCAGGGCACCCTCGACGGAGGAGCAGGGCTGGCGGAGGGTGTCGGCCTGCTACCGGTCGGTGCCGTTGAGCCCGGCGAAGGGGCCGGCGGAGATGGGCTCTGCTGGGGACTCGGTGGGGGGCTTGGCTGGCTGGGTGGCCCGGTGAGCGGGAACGCGGTCCGGAAGCGGTCGGTCACCCGCTCGCAGTTGGCCAGCTCGCGCCGGCAGGCGTCCGCGTCCTGGCGGCGGGCGGCCTTGCGCAGCTCATCCACGGCCGTCTGCAGATCCCGGCACAGCCTGGCGTACAGGCTCGGATTGCTTGAATCGCCCCCGCGACGCGCCAGCTCACGGGTATCCTCATCCAGGTCGGCGGCCTCATCGAGCACATCGCCCCAGTCGCCATCGTTAAGGGCCTCGGCCACGTGATCCTGCCCGCGCAGGACACGCGTGAGCGAGCGGGCGTAGGGCGGCTCGGCGGTGGTCTTGTCGGCGGAGGGATCGTCCTTCGGCCAGGGCGAGCCGATCACACCAACGCGAACGTCCGGCGTATCCACCAGGACGCAGCCGCCACTCCAGAAGCAGGCGATGACGAGCCCGATGGTCAGTGCGCAGCAGCGCATGAGCGTTGTCCTCCGTGCAGTGGTCGCGGCCTGGGGAACGCACAGCCCCATCTGTCTTGTCGGCCGAACCGGGCAAAAAACCGGAGCCGAACCGGCGGGGATTTTCGCGAGGTTCAGCGAGGCAGGAAATGCGATCCAGTGAGGATGTGGGCTGGTGGGGGGCTGCTCGGCCGCTGTTTCATCGCCGTGCCGGGAAGGGGCGGGGACCCGCCTGGGCGTGCCGCGCGCGTACTGCCGGCTTGCCCTGATGCCTCGGTTGGCGTATACGATGCTACGCCTCGCCCGCCGGGGCCGGGCCGGTCGCCGGACAACCGGCGGCCAGGTGCATGTGAGATCGCTGGAACCGTCACCGCCACAGCTCGGAGAGGCTCGCCGGCGGGGACTTACGAGGAGACCTGTCATGATCACGCTCGATATCGCCCGCAAGATCATCGCCGCCGCGGAAGCCAAGGCCGTCGAGATCGGCCAGCCCATGAACATCGCCGTCGCCGACTGCGGCGGGAACCTGGTCGCCCATGTGCGGATGGACAACGCCTGGCTGGGCAGCGTGGACATTTCCATCAAGAAGGCCTACACCTCGCGGGCCTTCGACATCGCCACGAAGGATCTGGCCGAGCACTCGCAGTCCGGCAAGCAGTTCTTCGGCATCCACGCGTCCAACGACGGGCGGATCATGATCTTCGCCGGCGGCATCCCGCTGAAGAAGGGCGGCAAGGTGGTCGGCGCCATCGGCGTCAGCGGCGGCTCGGGCGAGCAGGATCACGCCGTCGCCGAGGCGGGCGCGAAGGCGTTTGAGAAGCTGGGGTAGCAGAATCTGCCCCGTCGTGGGCTCAGAAATCCAGATTCAGTTGACCCGATGAGTCCTTCTGCGTGACCTTGTGCCAAAAATCTAGGCCGCGAGGATGCTTCGAAGCATAAACAAGCGTATAGAGGGGGCCCTTGGGAGATTTCATGACTTGATCGGCAACCTGCACGTACCCGAGGTGCCGTGAAAGTTGATCTTGGTATAGGCCGGTAAAGAATGCCCTTGCTCGATGACCCTCCTGGTTGCCTAACTGGTC
>CAYVVX010000846.1:0-1471 GCA_964455315.1 uncultured Planctomycetales bacterium
GTAGATCCGGGCCGGCGTCTAGAGGGCCTTTTCCAGGCCGCGGGCCCGCACCAGCGGCGTCGGGCGCCACGACGCCAGTATGCGGCGAATGTCGTCGGGGATGTCGATCCAGCGCTCCAGGCTCATCTCCTGCTGGATGAGTCCGCGCGGGAAGATGGGTTCCAGCTCGTGCGGTTCCAGCGGCTTGTGCGTGCCCGGATGCAGCGGCGGCGGGCACGGCGCCGGCAGATCGGCCTGGATGTTGTACCAGCGGGTGGGGAGATCCTGTTCCCGGAGCAGCGTTCGCTTGGTGGTCACGTCATTCCCTTTCATGGTTGTACATCAACGGGTGCTGAGATGGACCGCGCGGGCCCGCCGGGCCGCGGTCTCCTGGGAGAGCACAATTCAGCTCCGCGGGCCGAAGTGCTCCCGGACATAGGCAAGGTTTTTCCGCGTGTCGGCGAGAACGTCCTTGCTGGGGCTCTGGGTTTCGAGGACGACCCAGCCGTCGTAGCCGATGTCCCGCAAGGCCCCGGCCACCGCCGGCCAGTCGATCTTTCCGCTGCCGAGCATGGCGGGACCTTCCTTGACGTGGACCTGGCGGATGAGCTTGCGCCCCAGCAGGCGGATCTCGCGCACGGGGTCATGCCCGGCGTGGTCGGCGTTGTAGACGTCGTAGTAGACCTGCAGCGCGGGCGACTTGACGGCGCCGATGATGCGCAGGTGGTCTTCCGCCGAGAGGTAGGTTTCCAGGCCGAGCACCACGCCGGCCTGCTCGGCCCGCGGGGCGAGTTCCTTCAGTGCGTCAGTCACGCGGCGCATGTCCTCGTCGTTGTCGCCGCGCAGCTCGCCCTTGCCGAAGAACGCCAGCAGGATGGATTTCGCGCCGAGCGCCTTGGCGGCCGCGATGGTGTCCGCGACCCACACCGCGGCCACCGGTTCGCTCATCAGCGGCACCTGGTTGAGCACGCCCATGGCCATCGAAGGTATGGCCAGTCCAGCATCGCCGGCGGCGGCAAGGTATTCCGTCTGCTTCTCCGCCCGGCGGAGCCAGAGGTTGTTGTCGGGAAAGCCGATGCTGACTTCCACGCCGTCGAGCCCGATCTCCCTGCCCAGTGCGAACGCGGTGGGATCGATCCTGCCCATGGACCAGTCGCACATGGCCACCTTCAGGCGGCGCGACTCGGCCCTGGTGTCCTGGGCCGGGGCGCTGCCGGCGATGGCCGCGGCGAGCACCGCCCCAGCGGCGGTCTGGAGGCAGTCACGCCGGGTCATGCCTGCGTATTCACTTGGCGGGGTCATCGGTGAATCTCCTCAGGTGGCGGTAGCGTCGGCGACGCGCCGGCAGCGCTCCAGCAACGGTTTGAGCTGATCGAGCGGCCAGACCGTGGCTGAATCGCTTTTCGCCCGCAGCGGGTCGTCGTGAACCTCCAGGAAGAGGGCATGGGCCCCCGCGGCGATGCCCGCGCAAGCCAGCACCGGCACCATCTCG
>CAYVVX010000846.1:1481-2173 GCA_964455315.1 uncultured Planctomycetales bacterium
CCATCTCGCGCTGCCCGCCGGACTGCGTGCCGCCCTGTCCGGGCAACTGGCAGGAGTGGGTTGCGTCCATCACCACCGGAGCCAGCGCGGCCATCCGCGGCAGCGCGGTAAAGTCGTTGACCAGCCGCCCGTAGCCGAAGAAGGTGCCCCGCTCGGTCAGCAGCACACCCCCGGAGCCGCTTGCTTTCACCTTGTCCACCGCCAGGCGCATCTCGTCAGGGGAGATGAACTGCCCTTTCTTGATGTTGACCGCCCGCCCGGTTGCGGCCGCCGCCACCAGCAGGTCCGTCTGGCGACACAGAAACGCGGGGATCTGGAGCACGTCGAGCACCTCGCCGGCCGTGGCTGCCTGGGCCGGCTCATGCACGTCAGACAACACCGGCAGCCCCAGTTCGCGCCTGACCTCTGCGAGAATGGCCAGCCCTTCGAGCATCCCCGGCCCGCGGAAGCTGGTCAGGCTGGAGCGGTTGGCCTTGTCGAAGCTGGCCTTGAAGATCAGCGGGAGCCCGGCCGCGGCGGCGATTTCCTGGATGCGCCCGGCCAGACGGAGCGTATGCTCGCGCGATTCGATCACGCAGGGGCCGGCGATCAGGGCCAGCGGTTGGCCTTGGCCGATGGTGATCGAGCCGATGCGGACGGGGGGGTGCTCAGGCGACGGCGTCATGTGCGGCATTGTAACGGCCCGCCGCGCC
>CAYVVX010000847.1:0-2172 GCA_964455315.1 uncultured Planctomycetales bacterium
ATGGAGCAACACTATTCATCACGCGCTTGGGTTGCGGGCGAAGCCCGCGCTAAGTTCTCGCGGATGCCGGGCTAATGCTCGCGCATGTGGACAGGGACAACTATCTCTTCGTATGCCGGTGATCCTGCAGAATCGTTGCGCCGGAGCCCTATGAGCCAAACAGCTATTGTTTTGCCTGCGGCAGCGGAACACGACCGGCATTTCCGCACCGACCACCTGATGGCTGACCTGAAAGGCCGGTCAGTCCGTGGTGGTGCGGTCACGCTCACCGCCCAGGGGATCAAGTTCCTCCTGCAGATAGGCTCGACCGCCGTCCTGGCGAGGCTGCTGGCGCCCGGAGATTTCGGGCTGGTGGCGATGGTGTCCGCCTTCACCGGGTTCATTGCCCTGTTCAAGGATCTCGGGCTGTCCATGGCCACCGTGCAGCGGGCCGAGATCACCCACCAGCAGGTGTCCACGCTCTTCTGGATCAATGTGGTCGCAAGCGTGGTGCTGATGGTCGTCGCGGCGGCCCTGGCGCCGGCGGTCGCCTGGTTCTACGGCGAGCCCCGCCTCACCGGGATCATGCTGGTCATCGCCGGAACATTCCTGTTCGGCGGGCTCACCGCCCAGCACAGCGCCCTGCTCCAGCGGCACATGCGCTTCAGCCTGTTGGCGGCGGCCGATCTGCTGAGCCTCGCCGCCGGCGTTGCCGTCGGCATCGCCATGGCGTGGCGGGGATTCAGCTACTGGTCGCTGGTGGGGATGACCGCGGCGACCGCGGCCGCCAACACGTTGTTCGTTTGGCTGTTCTCCCCCTGGCGTCCTGGACTGCCGCGGCGCGGCGCTGGGACAAGTGCCATGTTGCGGTTCGGCGGCCACCTGACTGGATTCAATGTCCTCAACTACTTCACCTGCAACTTCGACAATATTCTCATCGGCGCCACCCTGGGTGCAGGGCCCCTGGGCATCTATGCCAAGGCGTATAATCTGCTCGGGCTGCCCATCCGGCAGATCAACGGGCCCATGGGGGCGGTGGCGCTGCCCGCGCTGAGCAGATTGCAGAGCGATCCGCAAGGCTATCGCCGTTACTACCTGCGTGCCGTCGAGATCATCGCCTTTGCGGGCATGCCGATCGCTGCCTTTGCTTTCGTGGCGGCGGATGAGGTGGTTCTGCTCCTGCTGGGTCCGCAGTGGACTGCGGCCGTGCCGGTGTTTCGCTGGCTGGCTCCGGCGGCGTTTCTGGGCACGCTCAACGTTGTGCCCGGCTGGCTGTGCGTCTCCCTGGGACACACGGAGCGGCAGGTCCACTGGGCGCTGGCGGCGGCGCCAATCACGGTTGGGGCGTTTGTCGTCGGGTTGCGGTGGGGCATCGAAGGGGTGGCGGCGGCGTTCAGCCTGACCTGGTGTCTGCTGCTGATCGCTTTCATGGCGTATGCCTGTTGGAGTACACCCGTGCGTCTGCGCGACATTAGGCTCGCGGTGTGGCGGCCGGCGGCGGCGTGCGGCGTCGCGGGTTGCCTCGTTGCAGGGATTCGGGCGAGTTGGGCGACTGATGAGGCATCCTTGATCGCCTTCCTGACGCATGGTGTGCTGTTCGCCCTTGGCTTTGCCGGGGCAATCCTGCTTCTGCCGGCGGGGCCACGAACCGTGCGCCGGCTGATCGGCGACGTGCGATCCCATTCTGTGAGAAGGGCAGTGAACCCATGACGCAGAACGAAATAACCCCAATAGCAGCACCCGACAAGGTGCCGGGCCGATCACACTATTCGCTTCAGTATTTGCGCGGTGGTCGGGTATTCAGTTTCGCCCACCAGATCGATTCCGTTCTGGCGTTTGAACCACGCAGTGTGCTGGAAGTCGGTGTGGGTTCCGGCGTGGTGACAGCGGCGTTGCGGGCCGCCGGCATTCAGGTGACGACGCTGGACATCCAGCCAGAGTTGAAGCCGGACTTGGTGGGCTCTGTCACAGATGTTCCTGCTCCGCCGGACAGCTTCGACGTCGTGTTATGCTGCCAGGTGCTCGAACATTTACTCTTCAATCAACTCTCGGATGCATTGGTGGAATTATCACGAGTATCCCGACAGGCGGTCATACTAATACTACAACGCTAAAAAAGCTCAAGCAACCGTAACCTTCGTGCCGATGGGAAGTTCGAGTGGAACTCGAACCCTGGAGGCCATCGGCATGGAC
>CAYVVX010000848.1:0-2172 GCA_964455315.1 uncultured Planctomycetales bacterium
CTCAAGCAGGTCTGGGAGCGGGAGTACGCCGACTGGAGCAAGCGGTCGCTGGCCGAGACGCGGGCGGACGCGGAGAAGGCCTGCCAAGTGGGTCACACAATGGGTCAGTCGTCACGTGGCAGCGGCTTGTTATTGACTGTCAAACCGCCTCATACCCACTTGGAATCCTGAATTCCGACGGAGAAACGCTGTGTAACACCGTTGTTTTCAGCATGTTACGGTCCGCTCCAAGGACTGTCGATCCGAAGGTTGCGGGTTCGAGCCCCGTCGGCCTCGTTCTTTCTCCCTCACGTTAACCGCAGCGCTGGCAGCCACTTATGGGCCCGCTCTGCGCCATCGCGGTCCGGCCGGGGCGCTGCCGGGGATTCAGGGCTGCGCGGGTTGGCTGTCCGGCGATCGCCGGCCCCAGCGCAGGTACAGCGCCGGCAGCAGCAGCAGGTTCATCACCGTCGAGGTGATCAGCCCGCCGAGGATGACCACGGCGAGCGGGTGCTCGATCTCGTAGCCGGGGCGGTTTCCGGCGATGACCAGCGGGAGAACGCCCAGGCCCGCGGAGAGGGCGGTCATGAGGATGGGGGCCAGCCGCTCCTGGGCGCCGCGGAACACCGTCGCCAGGCCGAAGGGTTCGCCCTCCTCGCGCTGGAGGTGCTCGAAATGGCTGACCAGCATGATGCCGTTGCGGGCGGCGATGCCCAGCACGGTGACGAACCCGACCAGCGACCCAAGCGAAAGCACGCCGCCGGAGAGGAACGCCCCGATGACCCCGCCGACCAGCGCGAACGGCAGCGTGCCGAACACCAGCAGCGCCAGCCGGGTGGAGCCGAAGTCCATCTGCAGCAGCAGGAAGATGCCGATGAGCGACAGCGCCGAGTAGGCCAGCAGCCGGTTCTGTGACTCGCGCCGGGCGGCGTACTCGCCCAGGAATTCCGGATGGTAGCCGCGGTCGAAGGGCAGGGCCCTGACCTTCGCCTCGATGTCGCGGGCCACGCCGCCCAGGTCGCGATCCTTGACGTTGCAGGTCACGTCGATCCGGCGGGAAGCGCTCTCGCGCTTGATCTCGTTGGGCGCCGCGACGATGCGCACCTCGGCCACATCGCCCAGCGGGACATGTCCTCCGCCGGGCAGATCGATGAGCACCTGCTGAAGCGAAGCGATGTCCTGCCGCGTTTCGGGGCGGCTCCAGACCACCACGTCGAAGACCTTCTGATCCTCGTAGGCCTCGCCGACCCGGGTGCCCTTGACGATGGTGGTGATCGCGTTGCGCACGTTGGCGGGGGTGAGTCCGAAGAGCGACGCGGCGGCCGGCTTCATGCGGATGGTTACCTGCGGCACCAGCACTTGCGGCTCGACCTTCAGGTCGGCGACGCCGGGCACGTCGGCGATGGATTTGGAGACGAGCTGGGCCTGCTCGCGGAGCACGGCCATGTCCGGGCCGTACAACCGGACCACGATGGTCGCGCTGGCCCCGGTGAGAACTTCCTTGATCCGCTCCTTGAGATAGGTGAGCACGTCGCGATACAGGCCGGGGTAGCCGTCCACCACCTGCTGGATCTTCGCGACCGTGGCGGTGTAATCCACACTTTCGTCGATGCTGATCCACAGCTCGGTGAAGTTGGGGCCGACCACCTCGTCGGCGACCTCGGCCCGGCCGATGTGGGCGCCGAAGTTGCGCACGCCGGGGATGGTGCGCAGTTCCTTGCTGGCCTGGACGGTGATGCGGTTCATGGCTTCGAGCGACGTGCCGGGCTTCTCGACCCAGTGCATGAGGAAGTCGCGCTCCTTGAAACTGGGCAGAAACTCCTCGCCCAGGCGGGGCACGGCGACGGCGGTCAGCGTGAGCGTGAGCGCGATGGCCGCCAGCACCGAGCGGGGGCGGCGAATCAGCGGCAGGAGCAGCAGGCCGTAGATCCGCTTGAGCAGGCGGACCAGCGGGGCGTCCTTTTCGCGCAGGCGGCCGCGCGGCAGGAGGATGAGCGACAGGGCCGGCGTCACCGTGAGGGCGACCAGGAGGGACGCCAGGATGGCCAGGATGTAGGAGGTCGCCAGCGGCCGGAAAAAGGAACCCGCCAGTCCCTCCAGGAAGAAGATGGGCACGAAGACGAAGATGACGATCAGGCTGGCGTAGACCACGGCGCTGCGACTCTTCGCACGCAGCAGGCCGACGAAGCGGGT
>CAYVVX010000849.1:0-1790 GCA_964455315.1 uncultured Planctomycetales bacterium
CTTCCTGCTACTGAACGGGGAGGAAGTGACCGCGCGGTGGGGCGATGGTTCGTACGAGCAGACCCATTGGATCAACGTGTTCAACACCATTGGGCCGATCGTCGGCCCGCCCGTGATGCCGAACGGGGTCGAGGCCATGAGAGGGGTCATTTCCGCGGTATCCCGGGCCCGCTGCGGCGAGGGCGGTGCCCTGGTGTCCCTCAATCATCCCAATTGGCGCTGGAACGCGGTGGCCGAGGAGATCGCCGCGGTGGATCAGCTGCGGTTCATGGAGATCTACACCGCCCTGGATTCATGCCGGAACGCCGGAGATGACCTGCATGCGTCCGCCGAACGCATCTGGGATGTGGTACTGACGCTGCGGCGGCAGGCCGGCGGCAACGTCATCTACGGGCTCGCGGCTGATGACTGTCACGCATACCTGCCGGGTCATCCCACCCTGGGCGACAGGGCACTGCCCGGGCGGGCCTGGATTCAGGTTCGTGCGGAGAAGCTCAGCACCGGATCCGTGCTGTCAGCCATGCACCGCGGCGATTTCTATGCGTCCACCGGTGTTGAACTCGAGGCCGTCGAGATCAGCGACGATCGGCTGAACATCGCGATTCGTCCGGATGGCGATGCCCGTTTCGAGACCTGCTTTGTGGGAACCCGGAGGGGCTTTGATGCCCGCTCGGAGCCGATCAGAGAAGATACGGGACAGATCGTGCGGACGACGCGACGGTACAGCAACCAGGTGGGGCAGGTTCTGGCTTGCATGCCGGGCCTCGATCCCGTCTATCGCATCGATGGGGACGAGTTGTACGTCCGGGCCGTGGTGACCTCCAGCCGGAGACATCCGAACGGGACCACTCCGGACGAACCGGTGCGAGCCTGGACGCAGCCGTTCGCACCAGGGGGCGCTCCCGCAGCATCGACCCCCTGCTCCGGCACGGGCTCTTCGGGTCGGACGAGCGGGGAGTGAGCGACGGCGGTCGCCTACTGTGGCCCGCTGTACTCCACCGGCAGACAAGGTCGACCACCCGATCATTGCCCGGGCTTGCCTTGCACCACCCCAGTCTACCCATATTGCCCTTTTTCGCGTGGTCTCTGAGCCAAGCGGGGTCGATGCGGAAGGGGCACGGGGCCGCGCCGCCTCGGGGCGCAGGCCGCCGGTTTCGCCGTTCCCCTCGCATGGTCTTGCATTTTCGCGTGAAAACCATGTCGATTACTGCAACCCGAACCGGGGCTCACTCGTAAAGAGAGAAAGATAGCGAAGGGCCTCTCGATGCGTCTGGGGCACGCCTCCCCAGGCGCTTCCCCGCGTGGGCTGGTGGCTCGGAATTGAATCAAATTCAAGATTTCTCGCAGTTGGGCGTTAACATGGCAGATACTTTGGCGTCTACATGAACAGGAATGGGGAGGTGCGGCAGGGTGACAGCGCGCTCGTATCGTGCGCGGCGGTCGATCTCCCCCGGCGAGCATCGCTGCTCGTGACCGGCAGGGGTCTTCCTGCCTCGGAACCTCCTCCGGCGTTCCGGCCCGCTTTTTTCTCTCCTCCGGGTGACTGAATGTCCGGCAAACGCATTGGGGAACTCCTGGTCGACCTGGGCCATCTGACCACGCACCGGCTTGCGCAGGCGGAGAAGGCCTTCAACGGCAACGGTCTGCGGTTCGGGGAGCACCTTCGCGAGCTCGGCTTCGTCGGCAGCGACGCGGTCAGCCATGCCCTGGCGGTTCAGCATGGCTTCCCCTGCAGGGAACTCAACGGGCACGTCGTTCCGCCCGAGGCGCTCCAATGCCTCACCGCGGAA
>CAYVVX010000849.1:1800-2171 GCA_964455315.1 uncultured Planctomycetales bacterium
GGAACTGGCCCAGCGCTATCGCGTCCTTCCGCTGGGCATCACCGATGGCCGGCTGGAGCTGGCCATGGCCGATCCGCTCGATCTGCAGGCGGTCGAGGATCTCAGCGCCATCAGCGGTTTCGAGATCGACCGCTGCTACATGGCCGCCGGCGAGATGGCCGAAGGGTTCCGGAGGCACTACGGCACTTCGGCGGCGCGGATGGCCGCGTCGCTGGCGCCGGAGGGCGGCGGGATCGACGCCGAGGCGGGCGAGGAGTCGGTCGGCCGGCTGGAGGATCTGGCTCGCGAGCCGTCGCTGGTCAACCTGGTCAACCTGATCATCCTGGAAGCGATCAACGACCGGGCCAGCGACATTCACGTTGAGCCGTTCG
>CAYVVX010000850.1:0-958 GCA_964455315.1 uncultured Planctomycetales bacterium
GCGATCCGGTCAGGTAGACAACCGCGCCCGAGCCATCGGCGAAGTAGCGGGGATTGTCCGCATGAACCCGCAGCGGACCGCTCGCGGGCTCCCCCGCCAGGATCCGCGCGCAGCACACGACCAGCACGGCACCGGGCAGACCCATCCGGCTCATGTCGACGCATCCTGCACGCATCACGGGCTGTTCCCCTGGCCGGCGCAGTCCGGGGCAACCAGCACATTGGCCCCGCTCATGCAGGCACGAAACACGGCATAGTCCACCTGATCCACGGTGGAATTCTGATCCAGGTCGGCATCCAGACAGGCGGGATCTGACACGAACACAGTCGGGCCGGTCAGGCACTGCTGAAAGTGCCCGTAGTCCGCCATGTCAGCATCACCATCCCCATCGAAATCGGGCGAAATGGTCGCGAAGCGCCAGGTCTTGCCCACCAGCGTGCCATGAGCATTCACTTCGTCGATCCGCCAGTAGTACGTGGCCGCAACGCTCAGCGAACCGGGATTCAGCGTTGTCCCCGACTGGCTGGCCCGCCATGGCGGCGGATCACTGTCGCCGAAATAGACCTGGTGCGAGGTGGCACCCTGGCCAGGCGTCCAGCTCAACTGGGCGGACAGTCCGATGCGGGTGGCCTGATCCGCGGGAAGCGGAGACGCAGCGGGCTCGGGCGGACCGCTGCCCGCAGGACGGACCAGGACGAAGTAGTTGGCCAGGGCCCCCGCCGCCGCCGGTGCCAGGTTGGCCCCCAGCACGATCTCGCCGAGCCGGTACCTCTTCCGGTAAAGCCGGGCATAACCCTGATCGACATCGGAAACGGCGACCACATCGCTCATCTCCGTGTACTCGCCCAGCCAGTTCGGTCGTGCCGTCGCCCTGCGATCATACGCGACGTACACATCGGCATCGGCGTCGACATCGAAACTGATCCACGCCGCGCCGGTTTCATCACCATCGTCGTTG
>CAYVVX010000850.1:968-2164 GCA_964455315.1 uncultured Planctomycetales bacterium
CCTTCGAGGTACGCCGGCATGGCCGTGATCACGTACGGGCGGTCGGAGAAATACGGCGACCCGGGCGAGAAGCTGCCCACCTGGTATCGGCGCAGATCACCGATCGTAACCGTGTTGGACGGCGGATGGGCAACGACATAGTCGCGGAATGCGGTGTGCGCCGACTTCTCGGTGAGGTTGCTGTTCAGAATGCCCCACTTGGGCACGCCCGACACCGGATCATCGGTCAACTCGTAGAACATGATCTTCGTGATCCAGGGCCGCAGGCGAACCTCATCGAGCAGTTGCACGTACAGCGCCGCCTGCTCCTGTTCGGTCACGGTGTCGACGTGGGTACCCTGGGCGGTCGGCCAGCCGACCTCGGTGAACCAGACCGGCTTGACGCCGAAGACGCCGGTGGCTTCGAGGATCTCCCGGTAGGTCTTGTTCTCCCAGGGCCAGAGGAAACCATCGAAATCCCTCATGATCTCGCTGACCTGCTCGTCGTACTTGTGCACGGTGACGATGTCGATGTGGTCGCGGGCGGAGGTCAGCACGCTCTCGAGAAAACTGCCGTTGCTGGAAACTTCCGGGGCCAGCCGAAGCGCGCCCGGATCCGCCTCGCGAATCGCCTCGGCCCCGGGGATGAGGATGACATTGATGTAGGTATTGACCGACCCGGAGAAGAATTGGCTGAGGTTGGGCTCGTTCCACAGGCCCCAGTGCCGGATGCTCTGCCGGTACCTGGTGACCACCGTCCGCACGAAGTTCTTCCAGTCTTCGGGATTGGTGGGCGGCACCGACTGAGCCTGCCCCCCGTTGGCCCAACCGGGCGTGTAGGCCAGGGTGGCGAACAGATGAATGCCGCGCTGATTGGCGGAACTGACCACCGCGTCGATGGGCCCCCAGTTGAAGACCCCCTTGGCCGGCTCCAGCGCATTCCAGTTGACGTCGATGCGCGCCCAGGCCACATGACCGGCCTGTTGCTTCGCGAGTGCCGCGTCCGAAGGCACGTGCGTGTTGATCCCGTACATCGACTGGGGAACGAAGAACTGCGCGTACGACGCCGTCGCGCCGGCGGTGATCGACAGGGCAGCCATGAGCAGCGATCTGACCATCGGGGGCTCGCTTTGCATCGGGGACCGGCGAGTCAGGCGGACTGTCCTCGGAGCCAGTCCTCCCCTGCCACGGATTCCTAGGGGCCGGCGGTGCAGTTC
>CAYVVX010000851.1:0-224 GCA_964455315.1 uncultured Planctomycetales bacterium
TACAACGATCTCAACAAGGATGGCCTTATCGAGTTCACGGAGTTCGTCGAGATGCTCGATCAACTCGAAGCGGAGGTTAGTGGTACGGAAGCGCGCATCGGGTTCGACGAGATCGATGCTGATGACGACGGCACCATCAGCTTCGATGAGTTCGTCGACTGGTGGCGGGACCGCTAGGGGCGCGACACTTCATGCATCCGTGAGCCGTGCCACCAGCTCGCCCC
>CAYVVX010000851.1:234-2164 GCA_964455315.1 uncultured Planctomycetales bacterium
TCATCGAGACCGTTCCCAAGCACGGCTACCGCTTCCTCGCCCCGGTCGAGCGGCAGTGAGGTGTCCACCTGCAGCGCGTGTGCGCTCTCGTCGGCGGTCAGCGGTTGCCAGCGGTCGAGCTGGTGTTCGAGCACCGCAAGGTCCGCATCAGACGCCCCGCGTGTCCGACTCACGATGCGCTCGCGCAGCAGGTCCGGCGGCGCGGTAGCCTCGATAATTGTGCAGGCAATATTGCGCGCCGCAGCCATCTTCCCGAACGGCGCCCGCTGCGAGACATCGAGAAAGGCCGCATCGACGATGACCGAAAAGCCGGCATCGAGTACCTGGCCTGCCAGTTCCAGCAAGCGCGCATAGGTGCGACGACTTCCTGCAGAGTTGTAGATGCCCTGGCCGATCTCTGCGCGTGCGTCGGCCTCGGGCGACAGGCCGGCCATCCGCTTGCGCTCCACGTCGGAGCGAATGCGGATGGCACCAAGCTTCTCGACCAGCGCTCCGGACAGCGTCGTCTTGCCGGACGCGGAAACGCCGCGGGTCAGGATCAGCCGGGGTGGTCCGGACTGCGTGCAGCCTTGCGCCAGCGCCAGATAGCGGCGGGCTTCTGCCTCGGCCAGGATTTTCTCCCGATCATCAATGCCGGCCTGACGCGCCCGGATGCCATCGACCTTCGCCCGGACCAGCGCCCGGTACACCAGGTAAAAGGGCAGGACGGTCAGCCCGGCGTAGTCCCCCGTGCATTCGAGGTACAGGTTGAGAAAGCGCGCGGCGAGTGCCGGCTGCTGACGTGCCTCAAGGTCCATCACGAGAAAGGCCACTTCGTTCAGTACGTCGATCCAGCGCAGGTCCGGGTTGAATTCGAGGCAGTCAAACACCAGCGGGCTGTCATTGACCCAGGCCAGGTTGCGCAGGTGCAGGTCGCCATGGCATTCGCGGACGAAGCCATCGCGCTTGCGCTGCTGGAAAGTTTCCCGCAATCGCGCGAATGCCCTGACGGTCCACTGCTCCAGTTCGGCGATACCTTGCGCCGAAGCCGGATCCGGCAGGCATCGGCGCAGCTCGGGGAAGTTCTCCATCGCGGGGGCGATGATCTGCTCCGGTCCGCCGTGCTTCACGCTGGCCCCGGCAACCGACACCCGCTGGTGGAAATCAGCGATGAACGTCGCGAAGGCATCCAGGTGATGGCCCTCGAGTTCCCCCCGTTCGAGCAGCCGGTCGAGCTGCGCCGACGGTGAAAACTGCCGCATCTTCACCGCGTACTCGATCGCGACACCGTCACCACCGAAGTGCGGTGCATCAGGGCTTCCGGTGACTGGTATCACGCCGAGATAGAATGCCGGCGCGAGGCGCCGGTTGAGACGGACTTCCTCTGTACAGTAGTGATGCCGTTTGGCCAGTGTGGAGAAATCCACAAAACCGAGATCGACGGGCTTCTTGATCTTGTATGCGTAATTGCCGGTGAGGATTACCCAGGAGATGTGGGTTTCGATCAGTTCGAGGGAGTCGACGGGGTGATCGTAGGCCCCGGGGTCCAGCAAGCCGGCCACAAGTGTTGAGGATGCCGCTGTTTCGCCCGCCTGACGGCGTGGGCTAGAACCGGTCTGGTCCAAGGTCTGCCCCCGGCTTTGCCTTCGATTCCGGTAGTTCGGTCATGGTTGCCTCGGCAGATTGCCATGGAGCCGCAATAGCCAGTTTACTCCGCGCACCAAGCAGAAACGTCAGACAAAAAAAATGCCCCGGACTGGCCGGGGCATTAGTGCATCCGATGATGCCTGTTCGGGTCGCCGCTGATAACTGCCTCTATTGAGGCAGCTCAGGGTGCCGAAACCGGTTTATCAGGACGCCCGCAGGTTGGCAGCTGCTGGCTTGCCACGCTCGTTGGTAATGTCGAACGAGATGCTCTGACCTTCGTTCAGGGTCGCCATCCCGGCGGCCT
>CAYVVX010000852.1:0-2159 GCA_964455315.1 uncultured Planctomycetales bacterium
GATCACCACGTTAGGCACGCCGGCCAGGACCGCCGCCGCCGTGCAGCAGAAGGTCAGGACCGCAGCTTGCAGCACGGATGCGGGACGAGGTTTCATGGCAGCCCTTTCGTTCTCTTTGGCGAGTTATTCAGCGTTTGACGTTCGGGTCGATCTGCACGAGCGTATTAGTCAGCTTGGCTTGCCCACTTTGGACGCGCTCGGCGAATTTGACCGATTCATCATACAGCGCGTCGAGGATTTCGGCTTCTTTGACGGTACGGACCTGCTCGCCCTGGACGTAGATCACGCCGCGTCCCTTGCCGGCGAACACGGCCACATCCGCGCCTTCGGCCTCGCCGGGGCCGTTGACCACACATCCCATCACCGCCACCTTCACCGGCACAGTGATGGATGCGAGCTTCTGGCGGACCTGCTGAACCAAAGTGATGAGGTCCACCTCGATCCGCCCACATGTGGGGCAGGCGATCAGTTCGGGCTCGCGCCGGTGACGCAGGCCGAGGCTGCAGAGCAGTTCCTTGCCGTCCTCGACTTCGTGGATGGGGTCGGCGGCGTAGGAGATGCGGATGGTGTCGCCGATGCCCTCGGCCAGCAGCGTGCCCAGCGCGGCGATGCTGCGGATGCGCCCGGTCTCCGGCGGGCCGGCGTGGGTGACGCCCAGATGCAGCGGGTAGTCGAACCGCTCGCTGATGGCCCGGTACGCGTCGATGACGATGGTCGCGTCGATGCTCTTGGCAGAGAGGACCACGTCGTGGAAGTCATTCTCGTCGAAGAGGCGGATGTAGTCCTCGAGCTTCTCGATCATGATGCGGATGAGATGCCCGTGGCGATCCCGCCCGATGGCGGCCTTCTCGACGGCGCGGACACTCTTGTCCTGCCGCTCGACGATGCCGCCCTCGTTGACGCCGACGCGGATGGGCACGCCGCGATCCTTGCAGGCCCGGATGACCTCGTTGACCTGCTTGCGATCCTTGAGGTTCCCGGGGTTGAGGCGGATCTTGTGGATGCCCGCCTCGATCGACTCCAGGGCCCGCTGGAAGTGGAAGTGCACGTCGGCCACGAGGGGCACGCTGGTCTGGCGCAGGATCTCCGGCAGCGCGTCGGTGTCGCGCTTGTCCGGCACCGCCACCCGAACCACGTCGCACCCGCCGGCCGCGAGCCGGTTGATCTGGGCCACGGTGGCGTCGATGTCGTAGGTGTAGGTGCTGGTCATGGACTGGAGGACCACCGGCGCGTCGCCGCCGATGGGCACGGAGCCGATGGAAAACCGGCGAGTCGGCCGGCGGGTTCGCGAGGCGGTCGGTCGGGTGGTCATGCGGGGCTCCGGTCGGTCATCTTTCGTGCTGTTCCCGGGTGGATTATACGGCCCGTACCCCCTCCGCCCAAGCAGCGGCGGTGAACCGCTGGGAACTCGCCGAAATCCGATCAGTCGGCAAGGCGCCGGATGCCGCCCCTTTGATCCGGAATAACGTCGACGTGACCCAGGATCGCCTGCACGTCGTCGTTGTAGCCGTTATCCAGGTAGTTGAACCCTCCCGGGCAGCCATCGAGAAACCCGGCGACCTTGTCGGCCAGTTCAAGCCAGGTTTCGCGCTCCAGCCGCCAGCACAGTCGAGGCCGGCGGGGATCATCCTGGTGCAGACCCTGGCGCGGGCTGAACAGCGTGCGCCGAAGCCACCCCGCGTTCTCGTCCACGTGAACAAGCTCGAGCGAGAGTTCCAGCGGGGCGATGCGCTCAATGCGGGGAAAGGACGCCACGTCCACCCGGGCAGGAGAGCCCTCCGCCAACGAGGTGAACAACCGGTGAAGCACGGTCAGGCCTTCCCGGGTCGCGAGCATGTGCAACTCGGGACGGCCGCGACGATCGATCACGAACATCTGAACGCAGTGATCGACCGGCTCGCTCGGGCGCTGGTCATGCTTCATCTCACCATCCCTGTGAGACCCCCCCAACGGGATGACATTGTGCACCGGGACGGCGCGCTGGAGCAATACCTACCGAGTGACGGAGGGTGTTGCGGGGCCCTTCGATGCGGCGTCACGGCTTTCCGACAGGCTGCGACCGAACGATTCCAGCAGCGTGTTCACCGCGGAGAGCCCGTGGCGGAAGTCCTGGTTGCGGAAGAAGTCGCGGAGCAGGGTCCAGAGCCCGACCGGTTCGG
>CAYVVX010000853.1:0-783 GCA_964455315.1 uncultured Planctomycetales bacterium
GGCCTGACGCAGCGCCGCCAGCGAGAACGCCGCGATGTGCTCGGCCATCCGGTCCAGCCCCTCCGGCGTGTAGGCGACATGCGGCAACAGCCGGCTGACGATGGGGCGGCTGTGCACCATGTGGACGCACTGCCCCAGGATGCTCTCGGTGCTCAGCTCGACCTGCGCCGGCGTCAGCCGTTCGCCGCCGATCTCCTTCACGATCCCCGCCAGCAGATCGAAACGCGGGCGGATGAACCGCTCCACGAGCATGTCCAGCGCCGCCGTAGGCTCCGCCAGTTCCATCGCCATCAGCCGGCTGATCGGCGAGCTCTCATGCCGCCTGGCCACCCCCAGCCGCAGAAATGCCCGGACGAACGCCCCCAGGCGCACCGCCGGATCGAGCCCGCCACTGGCCTCGGCGAACGGATCGCCCACCTCGGGCTCACTGCACAGCGTCTCCCAGACCGCCCGGTAGAGCCCCTCCTTGTCGCCAAAGTGGTAGTTGACCGCGTTGAGATTGACCCCCGCCCTGGCCACGATGGCCCGCACCGTGGCTCGCCGAAATCCTTTATCCGCAAAGACTTGCGCCGCAGCGGCGATGACCCGCTCGCGGGTGGAAGGCAGTGGCGCCTCCAGGCCCGCAAGACCGCCCGCACCCGCCGCCGACCGCTGCCCGGGGACCGTGCCCAGCGGACCGGGGGAGGATGAGCGAACAACGGGCGTGGACATCGGCGCGCCTTTCATACAACTGTATTAAACGGGCATATGATACGGTTATTGCCGCGATCCGCAAGCCGCCCC
>CAYVVX010000853.1:793-2158 GCA_964455315.1 uncultured Planctomycetales bacterium
GCCCGGCTTTCGGCTCCCCCGCCCCACCGGCAGCCGAAGCCAGGCAGATCGGCCGGAGGGGTTCTCAGGGCCTCTGGCGGACAGTAGACTGCTCATGCGTATGCTGCGCCTGCGGATGGAATCAAAAGCAACGTTCGGATCGGCTGTCCGAAATGGGTGATCAGGATGGGTGAACGCACCCGATGGACACGCGACCAACTCCTGCTGACGCTTCGCCTGTACATGCGCACCCCCTTCGGCCGATTACATCAGCGCAATCCGGAGATCGTCGCTCTCGCGAGCAGGCTTGGCAGGACACCCTCGGCCGTCTGCATGAAGGCCTGCAACTTCGCCAGTCTCGATCCAGCCCTGCACCAGAGAGGCTTGTCCGGGGCCAGCCGCGCCGATCATCGCATCTGGCAGGAGTTCAACGGCAATTCAGAGCAACTGGCCGCCGAAGCCGAGGAAGCCCACGAGCAATTGATGATCGACACGCCGGTGCACGATCAGGATCCCTTACCAGTGCTCCCGGGGGATACCGAGATCGAGCGAACCGTCAGGGCGCGCCGTGTCCAGTCCTTCTTCCGGCAGGCGGTCTTGACCTCATACAACGGAACCTGCGCGATCACCGGCATCGCCCTGCCCGAACTGCTCATCGCCAGCCACATCATCCCCTGGAGCGTTTCCGTCGAACGACGGGCAGACCCCACCAACGGGCTCTGCCTCAATGCCCTGCTTGACAAGGCGTTTGATCGCGGGCTCATGACCATTGACCACAAGCACCGCGTGGTGGTCTCAAAGCAACTGCGCAGCGCGGCCGCGGCTTCCGAACTGCCCTCAAGTCTGGACCGGATTGACGGTAGAACAATCACCATGCCGAGCAGGTGTCACCCGGATCCCCAGGCACTCAGGTATCACCGCGAGGTGGTCTTTCAAGGGTAGTCCATGCGGCGGCAGGACCTGTGCGCCAAAGATCCTGTCCCCCACTGGGCCCGGCAGGATTCGAACGACCTGCCTCTGAATCTGACGTAACACACTCATTCCAAAGCACTTTACCCCCTGGCGAAGGCGCGGCCGATACCGGCGGCGCTGCACATGCGCTGCAGTCCGCCCTGGAAGCCTTCCACCGGCTGACCCCCGCCGACCAGGCGGCATTCCTGGCGGTGGTCCACCAGCCGGATGCCGGGCACTCCCCCGAGCTGCCAGCCGACGGGAATGCAGGCCCGCTGTTGCACGTGGAACGCGGGGGGGTGTCCGAAGCCGACCAGGCTGCCGAAATCGCACCAGCGGCGACCCCTGGGCGTCGTCGTCGGCTTTCTCGGCGGCAACTCCGTCGGCTGGGGATGCGGCCGATTCGCCGGCACGGCCGCGGGCAGGCGGGGGGTG
>CAYVVX010000854.1:0-2148 GCA_964455315.1 uncultured Planctomycetales bacterium
GGGTCAGCCGTGGAAGGACGGCAGGTCGGGAGACGATCTACCGCCCAAACCGATCCGCGCCAGGCGCCTGGAGGGCAGGCTCGACCGCGTGATCCGGCCGAGCGAGGTGGTGCTCTTCTGCGACGGAGGAAACGAGGAAGGTGACGAAAATCATCGCAAGCAGCCCACCCTCCTGATCACCAACGGCCCGGGGCCGCGCGGGGAGGTTCACGGCCCTTACCTGGAGAACTATGAGTGGGCGTGGGCCAGACTCCCGCATAAACGACACGGACCGAAAGGCGGCATCGCCGCCGCTCTTGCCGACGGTTCCGGGAAATTCCTGATGCCGCTGAGCTGGAAAGGAGCGGAGGGCCGGCTGTGGGTAGCGCGGTACGGCCCGCGCGTGCGTGTGTCGCCCTACAATGCAGGCATCTTGCCGGCAGCACAACCTTAGTTTCACTATCGAGCCGGCCGGGCCTGCGGGCTTGCATTACGGAACAGATGCACGCGGGCATCGGCGGTGCGGATGGCCACATCCAGGCGCCCATCGCCATCGGCGTCGGCAGGGGCCACAATGACGCCGGGCGACGACAATGGCCATGCTCCCATGCCCGCATCAAAGCTGTAGCGGCCCTGGCCGTCGTTGGTCAGCAGCAGCAGTTTTGGCTGAAAGCGGTTGGCTTTCATGACCAACAGCAGAATGTCCAGGTCGCCATCATTGTCCATGTCCGCGGCGGCTGACTGGGTTGCTGACTCCGCGTCGGACCCCAGCGCTGGTACCGCGTTCTCATCACGCACGAAGTAGCCATCGCGGTTCAACAGAACTTCCAGCACCGGCGCAGCGGCCCGGGTCACAATGAGATCCAACCGGCCGTTGCGATCCACATCGCCCAGGACCACGCCGCGGATCCGGCCGGCCGAGAATTCCCCCAGCACCCCGGGGACGGCTGGCGCGAAGCCCGTCTCGCGCCGGTTTTCAAACAGCGCCATGCCCGGCTCGAAGCCTCCAAAAACAACGGCGTCCGGATCCGCATCGGCGTCGTAATCCGTCCACAACACCCCGGCGGCGTTGGCGAGCTGAGCTCCGATGGCCCAGGAAGCCAGCGCGGATTCGAAGCGCCCGGCTGTATTGGAGGACCCAGCCTGCGTCGGAGCATCCGCGCCGCCCCCCCTGCGGCTGGACCGGTTACGGAAGACGGCCACTGCCGGAGCCCCCGATGCCGGCTTGATCACGCCGGGAATAACCAGGTCGGCATCGCCATCGCCGTCCAGATCCTCAAACGACGGCTGACCGGTGGCAGCGGGAAGCTGGACCCCCAGTTCATCCCGGTAGTTGGCAAAACCGCCGCTCGTGTTCTCCAGGGCAGAGGTGCCGTAAGGGCCGGACAGAATCAGATCCTGATCGCCATCAGAATCCCAGTCGGCGGAGGCTGCGCCGGTCACACCCACGAAGGGCCGGAGCCCTGCCTGCTCGGTCACCTCGACAAACCGAAAAGAGATCTCCCGGTCCGGGGCGGTTGCCAACCGGTCGTGGCGGAGCAGCCGGCCAGCCTTGGGCGCCCTGGCCTGCACCCCACCCGCCGCGTAAAGATCAGCATCTCCATCAGCGTCATAGTCGAGCCAGAGCAGTGCGGCCGGCCGCTCCAGGGGCGCCGTTTGGGAAGCCAATCCGACCGCCCGGGTAACATCCTCCAGCACAACCGGCGTGGCCAACTCAGGTCGCGGCCTGGAAGCCGCCCGAGTGAGCCGGGCAGGCTCGGCCCCAGCGGGGTGGGTGGTCGCGCCCGCGCGCAAATCACTGCCGGGGTCGCCTTCCGAGGGCGCCTTGGTTCGATCACAGCCCGCCAGCAGTAATGAGCCGGCGAAACAGATCCCGCAGAAAAATCGCGGCATGTGTACACCTTCAGGGGCATATCCAGAAAAGAGGATTCAACCCGCCATCATCTTGGCAAGCGGACATGCAATCTGCAACCGAAACTTGCCTCCGACGGTCCGATCGGATTCAATCGCCGCTATGGACCTCAATGCCATTCGTATCCAGGCGATCCCCGGCGAGTATGAGTCGCTGGTGCTGGCACTGCGGGCGGTGTCCTGGGCGGGTGGCGGAAACGCGGGATACGACGAGCTGAGTGGTGCTCTGGGCGTATCCTTTGCGGCCGTAGCCGCCGC
>CAYVVX010000855.1:0-2136 GCA_964455315.1 uncultured Planctomycetales bacterium
GTACCTGTGGATTCACCGGCGATGGAAGTCGCGGCCGAAGGGGGAGAGTTGACCAGAGACGAAACTCGCTGCCTACTTCTCAGGGCTTCCGGCCAGCGCGTCCTCAAGAAGCTGGGCGGCAACTTGCATCGGACTGACCTTCCGCTCGTCGGTACTCATCTGCCTGGCGAGTCGATCCAGTTGGGCCCGCGTCCGCTCGCTCATCGGCACCTTGGAGCGCAGCACCCAGTCTTTCGAGGTAGGCCTGCCGGGGCGCCTGCCGCTGGCGGGCTCCAATCGTTCTCGCAGTGATGCAACGATGAGGGCCAGGCGCGCGGCTCCGAACGCGCCGCCGCCGGCTTCCGGGACGCGCCCGACCACCCTGGCTCCCAACGCGCGAGCGATCTGTTTCGTGCTGTGTTTCATGCCCTACCCTTCCTGATCGGACAGCGGAAAACGAATCTCAAGGTAGTCGCGGTCGATCACGAATCCGATCGCACCTTGGTGGGTTTCTCTGCCCATTCGAACCAGGAACTGTCGTAGCTCGTCGGCTTGGCGGAGGATTTCCTTTTCAGAGGTATAGCATTGAACCACAATGGGCTCGTCGAAAAGGAGTCGTCCGCCCCGGTCATCATCCCGCCAAACACCCATCCCCTTCGGCTACGCGGTGGCACCGCCGAACAGCCGGCCGAGGATGCCCAGTGCCTCGTCCCTCCAATGGGCCTGATCGACGGGCCTTCCGTCCCGGTCGTGACTGGGAATGAACAGAACGAACAGGGTCGACGCCGACTTGCCCGCCTGAAACAACGTCCCATACGCTTGTGAGGAGGGCTTCCTGCTTGCCATCCTTGGAATCGTATGACTTATTGCCCCAAAAGTCAAGCGGCCGGTGATGAGCCGCCCACCATTTTGGCGGGGGCCATCCAGCTCTTGCAGATTGGGAATCAATTCCCAATCTGCAAGAGCTTCTCCGCGGTGGTCAGGTTGCTCATCGGATCAATCCCGACGGAGGAACCCCACCGTCGATTGCAGGATCCGCTCGCGGAGCCGGTTGCCGCCGTCGTCGGCGGTCTGGCGGCGGAGGTCGTCGAGGTTGGCCCGGCAGAAGCGGCAGCCGAGCCGGTCGAGATGGAAGGCGACGTAACCGGCCCAGGGCTCCTCCAGCGTGCCCAGCAGAAAGCTGCCGATGGTGCTGCGCTTGACGCAGTTGAGCCGCTGTTCCTGCCAGATCTCGCTGAGCAGGGCGTCGGGCGGATCGTCAGTGCCCTCATCGCCGCCGCCCGCCGTCACTGCCGGGTCGCGCTCGCGCCGCCGGGCGTCGTGGTCCTCGACATGGACGCGGATCTGCTTCAAGGCCCGATGCTTCAACACGGCCACATGGTTCTCGGCGACGCCGGCGATGGTGGCGATGTCGCGGTTGCGAAGCTGGGCGAAGAACAGCATCTCGATGATCGCGCAGGGCATCAGCGAGCGCGTCGCGCTGCCAGCGGTGGGTCTCGGCCCGGCGGGCGTAACTGCTGGCGGTGAGGTCGGGAGCGGGCAGGCGATCGGCGGTGTTGCCCTGGTCGCTCGCGCTGGTCAGGCTGTCCTGGAGCAGGGTGATGCCGGTCTGCCGCCCACGATAATAGCTCATGATCTTGCGGCGGAGGATGACGAACAGGAAGGTCTCCAGGCTGGCCTGCTCGCGGAAGTCGGGCAGGGCCTTGAGGAAGCTGACGAAGGTGTCCTGGACCAGGTCGTCGGCGTCGGACCCGCCGCGCAGCTTGTGGCGCGCGAAGGCCAGCAGCCGTCCCTGGTAGCGGTCGACAAGCTGCTGCCAGCCGTCGCCGCTGCCGGAGCGGACCGCGTCGAGCAGGTACCGGTCGGCCTGGGTAAGGTCGCTCATGGGATGTTATCAGCCGTCAGCTTTCGGCGGTCAGCCGTAAAGAGCCGCCGGTTTCCAGTGGCCAGTCTCCAGTTTCCAGTGATCAGTCTCCAGTCATCGGTCGCAGGTGTCCAGGAGTGCGGGAATTCATTCCCGCACGCGTCGATCTCTCGCAACCGTTTCGTGCGGCAACAAGCTGCCGCACTCCTCGTTTTGCTCAGCACTCTTACTCACGCGATCGCCAGCACCGCGAGAATCCCGCCGATGATCAGGACCACGCTCGCGATCCGCAG
>CAYVVX010000856.1:0-2133 GCA_964455315.1 uncultured Planctomycetales bacterium
CTGTCGTAGACGCACGCAATACTGCTGTCCGGAAGTCGCACCATGCGGGCGTAGGAGCCGCCCCTTGCGACCAGGCGGAGCGTGCCGACGTCCCAGGTGATGGTCGGAAGGTCGCCGCCCGCCGCAGCGAAGATCTCGCCCCCCTGCTGGCCGACCTCCGGTGGTACATCCCCGGCATCGCCCCCGACACCCCGGTCTGGACCGACCGCTACAGCGACATCATCAGCCTGCTGTTCACCCCGCAGCCACCGCCGGTGAGGAGGAAGGTGCCGACCGCGACGAAGCCGGAATAAACCACCATGGAGGATCAGAACTCCCACCCGTCCGCCAACCAGCACCGTCAATCGCGATCCACTCGTCTTTGTCCTGCCGAAACCAGATGACCACCGTGTAGCCGTCTTCGTCATACCAGAGTTCTCTCAGCGTGGCGTTGTTGTTGGCTGGATCATTCCAGAGCTCAACGTGCAGTTCCGTGAGAGGTCCGCGCATGACAAACGTCTGGTCACTCTGCGGAGCGCCATACTTCGTTAGAACCTCATCAACATCCTGCCCCACCACTTCCGGAACCGGCCCACTGAAGTCTCCCAACAGCGTCGGTCCCGCCCCAAAGCGACGCTCGGCACATCCCAGAACACCCACGACCACTGCCCCCATGATTGCCCCGATCGCGACGCGTCTCATCGACCAACCCCCTTCGCAAGACCACCCTCGCTCGCATCCTACCTTTCTCAATTCACAGTTCGACCGCCACAACGACCGCATCGACCCGCCCGCCCGTGCGACGACACCTACGGCCGCAACCCCTCCGCCACGAAATTGCCTGCGCCGTCGCGATAGCGGTAGACGGAGAGCGTGTTGCCGCCCTCCGGCCTCAGCAGCATGACCAGCTCGCCGCCGCGACGGGTCACCCTGTCCAGGTCGTGGCCGTCCGGCGAAATGCGCGTCAGCCTTCCCGGTTCGAGTTCATAGCGGAACAGCCACTGCGGATCCTTGCTGGTGATCTTGCCGTCGCCGTCGCGATCCTCGGTGCGGGCGGTGATGAGCAGGATGCCCTGCTCGGCAAGCGCATCGGTCGCCCCGTGCGGCCTCGACGGGCTCACCGGCGGCAGGTTGCCGGCGGCGAACGATGCCGGATGCAGCGCCATGGCCACCGGCTCATCGAAGACCCGCCGCTGCGTCCCGGCGTCGAGATCGATCACGATCAGGTTGATGGTCCAGCCGCCGAACCCGGACCACGAGCTCGACGAAAAGCTGCCCATCTGGAACACCGCCTGCTTGCTGTCGAGCAGCATCACCGGCACGAGCAGATACCTGTCGGCGATGATGCTGCTCTCGCTCGCTCCGAGCGCGGCCTGCTTGAGCTCCCGCCCCCCCGCGTCGACCGGCACCCCGCGCTTCTCCCGAACGCACCCGGCCGTTGTCATGACGACGAACAGACTCAACATCCCCAATCCCAGGCTCATCCGCATGATCATGCTCCCCAAAGAAGGCTTCGTCACTTCTCAATTCTCACTTGCCACCTCACCCCTTGATCCCCGTCGTCGCGATGCCCTTGATGAACGTCCGCTGGGTGAAGAAGAACAGCACGATGATCGGCAGGCAGACCAGCGTGCTGGCCGCCATCAGGCTCGGCCAGTCGGTGCCGCCCTGCTGGGACTGGTAGGCCTGCAACCCCAGGGCCAGCGTGAACGTCTCGCGACGGGTGAGGTATAGCAGCGGGCCGAGAAAATCGTTCCACGCGAAGAGAAAGTGGAACAAGGCCACGACCGCCAGCGCCGGCCTGCTCAGCGGCAGGATGATCCGCCAGAAGATGCCGAACTCGCCGCATCCGTCGATGCGGGCGGCGTCGGACAGGTCGCGCGGGATGGTCAGAAAGAACTGCCGCAGCAGGAAGATGTTGAACCCGCTCCCGAAGAAGGCCGGCACCCACAGCGGCAGCAGCGTGCCGATCCAGCTTCGCGACGGATCCCACGGCAATGGCAAGGCCTTGAACAGCGCGTACAGCGGCACCATCAGCACCGGCAGCGGCACCATCATGGTCGCCAGTGTGGCCGCGAAGAGCACCCCCCGCCCGCGCCACGGAATCCGGGCCAGGCTGTAGGCCACCAGCGACGAGCTCAGCACCGTACCGAT
>CAYVVX010000857.1:0-2129 GCA_964455315.1 uncultured Planctomycetales bacterium
ATGCAGACGCTGGTGGTCCAGACGGATTCGGAGGGCTGTGCATCGAGCCACGCGACCACGGCAGGCACCGGGTCGATTCGCATGAGCGCCGAGATGACGCTGGTGTCGAGAACGATCATCCATCGAAGCTCGGCGGCGGGACCGGCTGGCCGCGAAGCTCGGGCAAATCCTCCTTCAAACCATGTGCAGCGAACCGCTCGGCCAGGCGCGAACCCAGCCTGGTCCGCGAACCGCTCCGTTCGATGACGGCGGCGCGGAGGATGTCGCGAACCTCCTCCTCCATGCTGCGACCGTGACTGCGGGCCAGATCCCGCAGCTTGTCGCGAACATCCTCCTCAAGATTTCGCACGATCAACTGAGCCATGGCCACCTCGTGATATCATGCTATCATGTCGGGCGACCAAGGTCCAGCGTTTTCCGAGCCGGCAATGATTCCGGCGATCAGGCCTCCGCCGTCACCGGCTCCGGCAG
This sequence comes from uncultured Planctomycetales bacterium, assembly GCA_964455315.1. Classification (GTDB taxonomy): domain Bacteria; phylum Planctomycetota; class Phycisphaerae; order UBA1845; family PWPN01; genus CAYVVX01. Next base: position 472 of record CAYVVX010000857.1, read on the forward strand.
GCTCATGGCAACCCGGACCAAGCCGTTCTCGGTGGTGGTGGTCACGTTGAGCGCCGACCGGTGGAAGATCTTGAGCATCCCGCTGTTGGCCGCCAGGACGTCGGCGCTGAATCGCCGGATGCCTTGAAGCTTGCCCACCTCGATGAGCCGCTCGAAGAGGTGCGTGCCGAGCCCCTTGCGCTGCCAGTCGTCCTGGACGACGAAGGCCAGTTCGGCGCTGAGCCCGTCCGCGTCGGCCATGTACCGCCCGACGCCGATGACCTGCTGATCGCCTTCCGAGCCGACCACCGCGACCAGGGCCATCTCGGTCTCGTAGTCCACGTTGCAGAACACCTGCAGCTTATTGTGCGGCATGGCCTTCAGCGAGCCGTGATAGCGCAGGTACACGGTCTGCTCGCTGAACGAGTAGAACATCTCCTTGATCAGCGACTCATCGTCCGGACGGATCGGCCGTATGGTGATAACGGCGTCCTCACCAAGCTCGATCGTGGACTCGTACTGGGCCGGGTACTCGTGCCGCAGGGGCGGGACGATCTGGTTGGGGTACACGATGCGCCGCCGCTTGGCCGCATAGAGCAGTTCAGCGCGGTAATCGGGATGAGCGACGCTGATGAGGGACATGGCCCGCTCGCGCATGGTCCGCCCGTGGAGATGGGCCACGCCGTACTCGGTGACCACGTAGTGACAGTCGCCGCGGGTGGTGGCGACGCCGGCGCCTTCCTGGAGGCTGGCCACGATCCGCGAGCGAACGCCCGACCCGTCATGCAGCTTCGCGGTCGAAGGCAAGGCGATGACCGGCTTGCCGCCGCGGGCCAGGGCCGCACCGCGTATGAAGTCGGCGTGCCCGCCGATGCCGCTGTAGAACTGCTCGCCGATGGAATCGGCGCACACCTGGCCGGTCAGATCCACTTCCAGCGCGGAGTTGATCGCCACCATGTGTTCGTGCCGGCTGATCACGAACGGGTCGTTGGTGTATTCCGACGGATGCATCTCGATCTGCGGATTGTTGTCCACGAAATCGAACAGCTCCCGGCTTCCGGCCGCGAAGCTGCCCACGATCTTGCCGCGGTGCAGGGTCTTCTTCCGCCCGGTGATCACGCCGGACTTGACCAGGTTCATCACCCCGTCGGAGAACATCTCGGTGTGAATGCCCAGATCCTTCTTGTCCCCCAGCGCCGACAACACCGCGTTCGGAACCCGTCCGATGCCCATCTGCAGCGTGTCGCCGTCGCGCACCAGCCTGGCCACGTTCTGGGCGATCTGCCGGGTGACGGGATCGGAATCCTCCATGACCGGCCACTCGTTGAGCGGCTCATCGTGTTCGACGAGATGGTGGATCTGGCTCACGTGCAGGAAACAGTCGCCCAGCGTGCGCGGCATGTGCCGGTTGACCTGGGCAATGACCAGCTTGCTGGATTCCGCGGCGGCCTTGGTAATGTCCACCGATACGCCCAGGCTGCAGTAGCCGTGGTCGTCCGGCAGGCTGACCATGATCATGGCCACGTCGATGGTCATCCGCCGGCTCTTGAACAGGTTCGGCACCTGGGACAGGAAAATGGGGGTATAGTCGGCGCGGGCTTCGTTGACCGGTCCGCGCAGACTGTTGCCGATGTAGAACGCGTTGGCCCGGAAGCTGGGTGCGAGTTTGGCGTCCGCGT
>CAYVVX010000858.1:0-2118 GCA_964455315.1 uncultured Planctomycetales bacterium
GGTGATCAAGCGGGCTTCCACTGCGATCCTGAGCGCAGCGGCCACCGGCGGCGAGGGCACGCTGCGCTATCGCTGGCGCCGGGCCGGGCTCGACCTGGGCGACAACGCACGCTACTCCGGCTCGGCCACCTCTTCCTTGACCATCTCTGGATTCACGCCCGCCGATGCGGGCAGCTACCAGGTCCTGGTCCAGGGCGACTGGTGCTCCACACTCTCGGCCGAGGCCAGCCTGATCATGGCTACACCCTGCGACTTCGACCACGACGGGGACGTGGACCAGGACGACTTTGGCCCATTTCAAGCTTGTCTGGGCGCCCCCATCTCCATGTCAGCCTGCGCAGCGACTCGGCTGGACGGCGACGACGACACGGACGCGGCCGATCTGGCGATCTTCCAGGGCTGCATGAGCGGCGCCGGCCATCCGGCAGCCGCCCGTTGCGTTGAGTGACACTCTGTAGCGTCCGGCCTCCGTGCCGGACGTTTGGAGCAAAATGGCCGGCGTGTCTGCCGGGCGTTCAGCCTCATGCAGAACGGCCGGCAGGGACGCCGGCCGCTACTTCAGGGGAGGTTGTTCGAAACGAGAGCGTGGCGCCCCCGGAAGCTGTCCCGAACCCGCGCCAGGTTGCCTGAAATGATGTAGTTGTCCAGGGTTCCCGTCTTCTCACCCGTGGACTCGAGAACGATCCCCGCGAGCATATCGGGGGCAAATACGTTGCTGATGCGCAGACCAGAGTAATCCCGCTCCGTGGTCAGGCGAAAACTCAGGGCCGCGCGGAGGTTCTCGTGCCGGCCGCGGACCATGACCCCATCGACGTGTGCGCCGTCGCAGTCTTCCAGCAATACCGCCGGCCCTTTGTGATCCGTGTTCTCCACGGTCACGTCCCGGATGACCACGCCGTGACAGTTGGTGATGGAAACAAGGGGGCTCTTGCGGGAGGAAGCATGGTCGATGATCCGGGCACCGCACAGGCTGAGGTTGTCGGTATTGGAGATCTGAATGGGCTCCTCGCACTCTATGGCCGTGATGTCCCGCACGGTCAGACGCGCATGACCAAGAGGGATGTTGTCGGTACGGAGCGCATAACGACAGCGCAGCGCGTGGATGTCCTCCAACAACACATCACGGTTCATCTGCGTGGGACGGCGGTGGTCCTGGACATCGACGGCATACACGCTGGACTCGGCGTACACCTTACGGACGGTAATATTCTCGGCGCCGTCGCTGACCTCCACACAGCCCCGCTTCCGACTGCCATAGCAGCGGATGTTCTCGACCAGCACGTTGCGGATGCGCGTGGTGTCCTGCTCGCCCTCACTGCCAGTGATGGCCACGGTGTCGCGGATGACGTCCTGCCCGACGATGTCGCGCACCACGCCGCCCACGATGTCGTTCTGGTCCACCACCCCGCCGCGGATCATGACGCCGTCTTTCGAGCTGTTGACGAATCGGCCGCGTTCGATGCGGAAGTCGCTCGCCCCGACGATCATGAGTGCCGCCCGGTCGTCCTGGGAAACCGTGTCACCGTTGCCGGTCAACACGAAATCCGAGATGGTAACGCCTGGGGCGGTGACCACCTCGTGCGATGTATTGCCCTGGTTCGGCGGGATCTGTGCGTTGAGGCCGCGCAGGGTCAGCGGCTTGTCGATTCGTAACGGCGCGCTGCGCGTGAGCTGCTGGTTGGGATCGCACTGAACGGAGGAATTCGGTGCGGCGGCATCGATGACCTGCTGGAGGTCGCGCCCATCCACCTGGATCAGCCCGGCTGCAGCCACTTCCGTAGGCCGTGTCGCGGGACCGGGGTTGGCCCCGGCCAGGGCCTGCCCGCCTGCCCACAGCAAGCAGAGGGCCATCGCCGCAGAAGGCAGCCGGTCCGCTGCGCGTTCTTGGTTGCCCGATTCGTTTCCCGCCCGCCACATCATGGGCGTCCATCCTTTCCTGGCCTCGAGCTCAAGGTTCGGCTTTGACCCGGACGACTCTCTTGTAGCCAGTGATCTTGCGTCCATCGTCCACGCTGATGTCGAAGTCCTCGTGCTTGTCCAGGGCGTCGTTGACGGCCAGGAACGTCTCGTTCAGCAGTCGCTGATAACGTGCGGAGGCCTCATTTCCACCCTTGGAAT
>CAYVVX010000859.1:0-2107 GCA_964455315.1 uncultured Planctomycetales bacterium
TGCGTCTCTGCGCGAGCCATTCGCTTTGGGTTGCGGGCGAAGCCCGCGCTATGTCCTCCGTGCCTCCGTGGTTCCATGTATTCGAGGTTGAAGATGAGTCAAGCACATTTCGCGGCCATTGATCTGGGGGCTGAGAGCGGGCGGGTGGTTCTGGGCAGCGTGTCGAAGGACAAGCTTGCCTTGCAGGAGGTGCATCGCTTCGCCAACGGGCCGGTGCGGACCATCGACGAGCTGCACTGGGACGTGCTCCGGCTGTGGTCGGAGATGAAGATCGGCGTGGGGCTGGCGGCGGCGCAGGCCGGGACGCTTCGCGGCATCGGCATCGACACCTGGGGCGTGGATTTTGCCCTGCTGGGCGCCGGCGATGCCCTGCTGGGCAACCCCTTTCATTACCGCGACGCCCGCACCAACGGCATCCTGGACCAGGCCTTCGCCATCGTGCCGCGCGAGCAGGTCTTCGAGCAGACCGGCATCCAGTTCATGCAGTTCAACACCGTGTTCCAGCTTCTGGCCATGAAGCTCGCCGGATCGCCGCTGCTCGATCAGGCCCGGACGCTGCTGATGATGCCCGACCTGTTCAACTTCTGGTTCACCGGCCGCAAGTGCTGCGAGTTCACCGACGCGACCACCACGCAGGCGTTCAATCCGCGGGCCGGCGCGGCTTCGGCGGGCGTGCGTGGCGGCTGGGCGACCGATCTGCTGAAGAGCTTCTCCCTTCCGACCGGCATCTTCCCGGAAATCGTCCCCGCCGGCACCGTGCTGGCGCCCATGCGCGCGGACATCGCCGAGGAGCTGGGCTGCGACCGCGTTCCGGTGATCGCCCCGGCCACCCATGACACCGGCTCGGCAGTTGCCGCGGTGCCGGCATCGACCAGAGGCTGGGCGTTCCTGAGCTCGGGCACCTGGTCGCTGATGGGCATGGAGGTGGACGCGCCGATCATCGACGCCAGGTCGCTGGCCTACAACTTTACCAACGAGGGCGGCTTCGGAGGCACCTTCCGTTTCCTCAAGAACATCATGGGGCTCTGGCTGGTGCAGGAATGCCGCCGCACCTGGGCCCGCGCGGGGCGGGAGTACAGCTACGCCGAGCTCGCGGAGCTGGCCGCGAAGGCCAGGCCGTTTGCCGCGCTGATCAATCCCGATGATCCGTCGTTCCTGGCGCCGGGCGACATGCCCGCGCGGATCGCGGCGTATTGTCAGCGGACGGGGCAGACGCCGCCGTCGGAGCCCGGCGAGATGGTCCGGGCCTGCATGGAGAGCCTGGCATTGATCTACCGGCGGACGCTGGCACGGATCGAGGAGTGCACCGGGAGGCACGCGGAGGTTATCCACGTGGTCGGCGGCGGCTCGCAGAACACCCACCTCTGCCAGTGGACCGCCGACGCCACCGGGCGGACCGTCCTGGCCGGCCCGGTCGAGGCCACGGCCGCGGGCAGCATCGCCGTGCAGGCCATCGCGGCCGGCGTGCTGGGCGAGCTCACCGAGGCCCGCGAGCTGATCGGGCGCTCGTTCGACATGACCGTGTACGAGCCGAAAGACACGGCCCGCTGGGAGGAGGCGTACGGGCGGGTTGAGGTGAGTTGACTCCCATGTCGCACCGCCGGACGGCCGGGCCGGCGAGAATGGGAAGCTGAGAACTGGGAATTGAGAAAGGGGTTTCTCCTCGCCTTGGAGGGTAGCGCTTACCGGTGGGGCAGTGGTCCTCGCCTGGAGGGAGCTAGCTGCCAGAGGAGGCGAGGGCTTTCTCGCCCTCCGGGCGGGGGAACTGAGAATCGCTGCGGTACGCTGAGCGAGGGTAGCCTTGCCGTGAGCGTCGACGAGAAACCCGAGCCCGCGCTTACCGAGAGGCACCTGCTGCAGGTCTGCCCCGGGTGCGGCTACCGCCTTACCGGTCTGCCGATTGAGCATCGCTGCCCGGAATGCGGGTTGGCGGTGGACCGGCGATGGGCGATGGTGTTTCGGTGTGACAACCGCGAAGGTGTGCCCGGGTTAACCACCGGAAGAGCCGGAAGCCCGCTGTTGGTTATACTTTGTATTGGCGTGATCACCAGCTTACTACTCCGACACCGAATATCTGAACACATTGAGATTTGTGTCGTATAGAAGT
>CAYVVX010000860.1:0-2102 GCA_964455315.1 uncultured Planctomycetales bacterium
CGCGTTCCTCACCAACTTTCCATGCCTGATTCTACCTGTTTCCCCCGCCCGCTGACCAGTGCTCGGGGCACCTGGAATCGCGACCCCTGCCCGGGATTCCGCCGGATTGTTCGCGGCCAGGCTGGAGCTATAATCAGGAACGACCTGTATGCGAAGTGCGGACGCCCTCTCGAAGAGGATTGTCTCTTGCACAGCGAGCAACATGACGGTGACTGGACCCTGGAGGAACTGCGTGAGGCGATCAACAGTGCTCGAGATTCGCTCGCCAAGGAAGAAGGCTTCCTGCTGACCAACGATGCTGAGTTTGATGCATTCTTCGACGACATCAAGCGTGAAGGTCGGCAGCGCCTGCGAGCGGATCATCCGGAGCGGTGAATCGTTTCGATTCCTCGTCGGGCTGAAGGGCGGCCGGCTGGAATCGCGGATGACTCAAACCTGTCCAGCCGCTTTGCACCCGACAACGATGAGCCTGTTTCGCTGACCAACCGATCATGGCCCTCCCTCTCAGCTACAACTGGCGCAACCTCTTCGTGCGAAAGCTCAGCACGACGCTGACCTTCACCGTCATCGCGGTGGTCGTCTTCGTGCTGGTGGTGCTGCTGGCCTTCGCCATGGGCATACGCTCGTCCATCACCGCGACCGGCTCGCCGCTCAACCTCATGGTGCTCAAGCCCGGGGCCACCTCCGAGAGCACCAGCTTCATCGTCCGCGAAGAGCAGGCCAGGCTCAGCCAGGTGCCCGGCACCGCCCGCACGCCCACGGGCGACCCCATGATCAGCCCGGAGTTCTGCCAGCAGACCTCCATCCCCCGCCGCACCGACGGCAATCCCGCCAACGTCGCCGTCCGCGGCGTCGATGACATCGCCTTTCAGGTCCACCCCGACGTGAAGCTGATCGAGGGACGGCTCTTCGAGCAGGGCCAGTTGCAGGTCATCGTCGGCAAGGCCGCCCACGACCGCTACCGGGGCCTCGACGTCGGCGACACGCTCATGGTCGGCCGCCAGAGCAGCCACGGCTTTGAGGTCGTCGGCATCTTCGAGGCCGGAGGCGGCGCCCTGGAAAGCGAAGTCTGGGCCCCGCGGACCATGCTGATGGACGCCTACAACCGCCACTTCACCTCCAGCGTGGTGGTGCGGCTGACCAGCCCCGACCGCGCCGATGAGGCCCTCGATTACGTCAAAAGCCCCTCGGTCGGCCTGCTCGCCAAGACCGAGACCAAATACTACGAAGACCTGACCAGGACCACCGCCCAGATCGTCGGCCTGACCATCGTCCTGATCGGCATCATGGGCATCGGGGCGATTTTCGCGGTGGCCAACACCATGTACGCCGCGGTGGACAGCCGCCGCCGTGAGATCGCCATGCTGCGAACCCTGGGATTCTCCCGGGCCGCGGTCATGATCGCGTTCGTGGTGGAATCGCTGCTGATCAGCCTGGCTGCCTGCGCGGTGGGCATCGCCGCCGGGGTCATCGTGGCCAATTCCTGGACCCGGCAGGACTTTCTATCCGACCAGACCTGGACGGTGCTGGCGTTCGAGCTCAAAGTCACCCGCGAGGTCATCTTGACCGCCGTGCTGCTCTCGGTGGCCGTGGGCATGTTCGGGGCCCTGGCCCCGGCGGTCCGGGCGGCGCGGACCAGCATCCTGGTGGCACTACGCAAGGCGTAGGCGCGGTTCTACAATGGATGCTGTCATGAGTGTGTCCCCCGAAACCCGCGCCCAGCTTGCCAGCCTCAAGATCGCCCGGGACCAGCGCCCCGCGACCCGCAGCTATCCCACCCGCCGAAGCCGCGGCGCGGTCAAATGGGTGGTCGTCCTGCTCCTGCTCGGCGCCGCGGGGGCCGGCGCTTACCTCAAGCGCGATGTGCTCCGCGCCCTCTTCGTCGACCTCACCGCCGCGACATCCGCGGCGGCGGCCGAGATCCCCGTCGTCCGCGTCGAACGCGCCGCCGAGCCTTCCGCCAGGCCGGTGCTGACCGCCACCGGCAGGATCGTCTCCGACCACCTGGTGCAGGTGAACACCAAGGTCTCCGGTCAGCTCGTGGCGCTGCATTTCGAACAGGGCGACGAGGTCGAACAGGGACAGCTCCTGGCCCGCGTGGA
>CAYVVX010000861.1:0-2099 GCA_964455315.1 uncultured Planctomycetales bacterium
GAGGAAGTGAACCTGGCTGGACCCGGCGGTCACATCCCCGTCAAGGATGTCCCGGAGTGCGAATCCCCAGTCCACGCGAGCGCTGAAGTTCCGACGAAAGGAAAACTCCATCCCGATTCCAGCGCCGATCAGGGTTTCGTCGGTTTCGAAGATGAGGGGGTCGCTGTTCTCGGTCCTACCCACGTCAAGGAAGGTTCTGAAGATCAGATCCCAGTCGGCGCTGCCGTAGGGCTCCTGCGGCTTCCAGCGGAACGGTTCGCCGAAGAGTTGCCCGGTCTGCCGTTCGTGTGGGAATGACTTGGGCAGGTGGAAGCGGTACTCCACCGTGGCGATATAGGCGTTATCGCCCGCCACCACGGATTCCGGGTATCCGCGGACGCTCAGGGCGCCGCCCGCCACTTCCTCGGCCTGCGGGATCAGGCGGTTCCCCAAGGCGTGCTGGCCTCGGAAGGACAGGAAGATCTCGTGAGCCAGCGTGGTGGCGGCAGGATTCGAGATGTCACGCCATTCCCTGGCGTTGAAGATCGGCTCCAGGTAGAAACTGTGGCTGAACTCCCACAGCACCACCAGCCAGTCCTTGTCAGGAAAGAGCCGTCCGAGCCGGTCCAATCCATCCTCATCCGTGCCGGCGACGCCGGCCCAGTTGCCCTCCAGCGCGATGGAGCCGCGGGTGGAGGCGATGTCGGTGCGTCGTTCGAGCCGCAGTCCGATGGTGGGGATGAAGAAATCGTCCTGACCCTCGATGTCAACGATGTCGTTGCGCACCTTGATATGCTGGAATCGGGCGCCCAGGAAGGCGTCGAGGAACAGTTCGCGATGCTGGAGAATGGTCGCGGAGACTTCCGCGCCGATGGTCCACGAATCGCCCGAGAACTCCTCGTCCGCGAACCCGACGTCCGACGCGGTGAAGGTCTGGAACGACCCGAAGACCCGCCATCGCATGTCGCGGCGGTCGCCCAGCGGCGCGTCGTAGGAGCCGATCACGGCATGCGACTCGCTGAACCCGGCGGTGACATACTCCAGCGAAAACTCGTCGTCGTTGTTGGTCACCTGGCTCCAGATCAGCCCGAAACGCTCTCGGATCTCGTTGGTCTGCTTGGTGCCGGTGTTGGACACCTGGGCGTAGAGGGTGAGGGGGCGGTTCTCCGACACCAGGTAGTCGAGCACCACGCCGTTCTCGTCGGCCTCGGAAATCGCCACGTCCACCCGGCGGCCCGGGCGACGGTTCAACTGGAACAGGTAGTCGTCGAGCATCCGTTTCCGCAGCAGGTCACCGACGGCGGCTTCCTCGCCCTCGGCGGGCGGATCGGCGGGGTGGAACGGCGACCGGGCGCGGATGCGCTCGTGAAGCGGATGATTGATCCGGTTGTCCTTGGGAAGCCGGTCGCCGAACCCGACCGTTCGCACGTCTCGCACGATGGCGGTGTAGATCAGCACCCGAAGCGCCGTTTCCCCGTCCCGACCGTCCACGTAGGTGAAGTTGCCCTGATCGGCGATGTCGTCCGGGTGCGGGGTCACGAACACACCCAGCAGGCCCGCCTCGGTGACCAGGTAATCGCGGACGGCTTCCAGCACGGTCTGGATGGCGGTGACGTGGTAGTTCTGCGAGGCGAGCGAAGGGGCGTCGGCCAGCCGCAACCGGATGGACTCCACGCCCGACCGGGGGCTGACGTAGCCGGTGGGGAGGACGCCGAGCGTCACTTCCAGGTTGCCGAGGAGTTCCGCCGACGGGTGATCCGGATGGTCGATGTTGTAGAGGAAGTCGAATCGGCTTACTGGGAAGGATTCGCCATCTCCGGAGTGCGGCGCCGGCGTCGCCTCGCCGGGGGGTTCCGGGGGCGGCTCGTCCGAGGCGGGCGGTGGATCCTGCTGCCGCGCGGCAGCCGCGACGCCGAGCCAGAGGCACGCGCACGAAGCCGCAAGCCCTGACAGCCAGCGCGCCCATCGACGATCCCATCCGTTCCCACACATGTCCGATGCACTCCTCTTCACGGCGCGCCCGAGCACGCATCAGGAGATCAGGTCACGACATGACTTTCACGCACCCGTCCCAACTCGAGAGTGCCCCCGGATCGAACGCGCCACCAGGTCGGCGGCTC
>CAYVVX010000862.1:0-2099 GCA_964455315.1 uncultured Planctomycetales bacterium
GGTGCCCTGCAGCCGGCAGCGGATCACGTCGCCCACCTGCAGATCCGCCCCGGGGATGACCGCCGACCCGTTGGAGAAGTCCGTCTCCGTGCTGGATGCGGTAATCGCCGTGGAGGCCGCCACCGCCGACTTCAGGGTCCGATCCGCGGCCGCGCCGCCGGCCAGGGGCAGCACCTCGATGATGTTGCCGTCGGCGCCGGAGGCTTCCAGGGCCAGGCCCATCGGCGCACCGGTGGACGTCGAGCCCACCTTGCCGCTGGCCGCCCCGTACAGCGTCGCCCCCACGCTGAACGATTCGGAGGCGATCATCTTCCGCGTGCCCTGGGCCGTGCGCAGCCGCACCGGCACCCGGTCGCCGCTGATGCAGTCGCGCTCCACCGTCCCGATCCACCGGTCGTCGTCGCCCACGCCGGCCGCCACCAGCGCCCCGCTGGACAGCTTGACCCGCACGTACTGACTCAGCGTCGCACCGGAGGTGAACGTCCGGCACGGCGTTTCAATGAAAGTCGCCATCGAAGATCTCCTTATCTGTTTCGCCGGCTCGCCGGCCGTCCACGTTCGGAAACGCGCCCACAGATCACACGGATGAACACAGATCCATCCGCACGTGCCTACTTCGCGTTCGCCTCCGCCACCATCGCCTGGCGCAGCTCCGGCTCGGTCCGGCACACCTTCGACCAGGCCACGTTCCGCGGCTCGCGATACGTGCTCATCCGCTCCTGCACCGCCGCCTCGAACCGCTGGGTGGCACTGCCGCCGTCCGCCCCGGCGTCGACCGGCTTCTCCGGCACCACCGGCGCCCCGATCCGCGGCTTGCCCGCCACCGTCTCGGCCGCCTTGCTGGCTGCCGCCTCGGCCTTCTCGGCCCGCTTGTCGCTGTCCGCCAGCCGCTGGTTGAGCACCTCAATCCAGGCGTCCTTGGCCTCGGCGATGGTGTAGTTGTGCTCCAGGCAGGTCACGATGAAGTCGTTGGAGGCGTTGGCAAATTCCGCCCGCAGCTCCTTGATCGTGGCCGGTTTGGCTTCCGCGCGGCCCTGCACCTCCACGGTGCCGTTCGCGTCCGACATGGCTTTCTCCTTTCGGGTTGAATTGATCTGCGCCCGCATCGCTCGCAGGGTCGCATCGAAAGTCTCCACCGCGTCCAGCAGCCGCAGGCTCACCGCCTCCGCGGCCGGATGCACCCGGCCGTCGGCCAGCGCGGCCACCGCCTTGACGCTCATCTTCCGCCCGCGGCTCACCGCGGCCACGAACTGCTCGTGGAACTCGGTGATGATCCGCTGGGCCTCCAGCAGGTGATCGGCGGTGATCTCTGTGCCGGGCACACCCATGCCCTTGAAGTCGCCGCCGGCCGCCGGACGCACCACGTGCACCTTGATGCCCAATTGCGAGGCCATCTGGCTGGTGTCCTGCAGCACGCCATACACGCCGATCGAGCCGACCAGGCTGTTGGGCTGGCCCACCACCCGCCCGGCCTGGCTGGCCACGTAGTACGCCGCCGACGCGCCCAGATCCTCGATCGTCGCCCACACCGGCTTGCGCCTGTTCACCGCGGCCACGTCCGCGGCCAGCGCGTCGGTGCCGGACACGGTCCCGCCGGGCGAGTCGATGCGCAGCAGGATGGCCCGCACCCGCTCGTCGGCGGCCAGCGCCCGCAGCTCGCGTCGTGCGGCCACGGTGCCGGTCCCGCTGGACAGGCTGGACACGTACTTCATCAGCGGACCGGTCAGGCTCAGCACCGCCACGCCGTCGGCGGTGATCTCGGTCATCTCGTATCCACCCGACCCCCCGCCCGCCGCCATCCGCTCGCGCCGGGCCTCCAGATGAATGGCCCGCTGCGTCTCCACGTGTTTCAACACGTCGAGCCCGGCCAGGCCGGCCACGATCTGCTCGAACGTGGTCACGTCCATCGCCCACGGGCGGAAGTATTCATCGATATGGGCCACGCCCAGATCGTTCAGGCCGACAATGCTGAGGTCATCGCTCATCGCCCACCCACTTGCATCACCACCAGGACACCAGGAACTGCCCACAGATCACACAGATAGACATAGCGCGGGCTTCGCCCGCAACCCAAAGCGAATGGCTCGCGCAGAGACGCA
>CAYVVX010000863.1:0-2098 GCA_964455315.1 uncultured Planctomycetales bacterium
TCCAGCAGGATCACGGGGATACCTGCGTCGGTGGCTTCCTCGACCACGCGGGTGAGGCCCGCGGCCTCCTTGGGGCTGATCAGGATGAGATCAACTTTCTGGCGAATGAAGGTGCGGGTCTGGGCGACCTGCTCCTCGGTCTTGTCGCCGGCGTCGAGCATGATGAGCCTGACGTCGGGATTCTTGTCGGCGGCTTCCTTGAGCTTTTCGTTGAACATCACGCGCCAGGATTCCTTCACGGTGCACTGGGAGAAGCCGATGGTGTATTTCGCGTTGGGCTTGTTGCCGGAGGAGGCGTCGGATGAGCCGCTTTCCTTGCAGCCGGAGAGGGTCGTGAGGCCCAGCAGGGCGAACGCGATGGTGGCGATTGTGCGATGTGTCCTCATGTGCCGCTGATCCTTCCTCTGAAGTTGGGGTCACGCGGTCCGCAGCCGCCTGATCAGGTCGCCCAGCCAGCGGGCGAGGATGCCTTCCTGCAGCAGAACCGCGAGCACGATGATAACGCCTTTGAGGATGGCCTGAAACTCCGTGGACACTCCCTGAAGATTGAGGATGTTGCCCAGGTAGCCGAAGATAAACACGCCCACCACGGTGCCGCCGATGCCGCCGCGCCCGCCCATCAGGCTGGTGCCGCCGATGACCACGGCGGCAATGGCGTCGAGCTCGCGCCCGGCGCCGGCGTCGGCCTTGCCCTGCTGGTACTGGGCGCCGTAGAGAACCGCCGCGACCGCGCAGAGAAACCCGGAAATGGCGTAGACCAGGATCTTGACCCGGTCGGTGTTGATGCCGGACAGGCGCGAAGTCTCCTCGTTGCCGCCCACCGCGTAGATATGCCGCCCGACCTGCAGTCGGGACAGCAGCAGCCAGCCCAGCACCGCCACCGCGGCGAAGAACAGGCCGGGCACGGGGATGAGATCCTTGCCCAGGACCGGGATGTTGGACGCCAGCAGCTCGAAGCTCCTGGGGGCGACCGATTCGGTGGTGACATCGCCGCTGTAGATGGGGTGGATGCGGCCGCCGGAGCCGGCCACGTAGCGGGCCAGCCCGACCGCGCTGACCATCATTGCCAGGGTGACGATGAACGGCTGCAACCTGCCCTTGGCGATGAGCACGCCGTTGAGCATGCCCAGCAGCAGGCCCACCGGGGGGACGAGGATGAGGACGCCGATGACGCCGAAGCCGTGCGGCACGCGCGACGCGGCCCACCAGCAGGCGGGGAGCGCCGCCATGATGGCGACCAGCGGCGGCGTCCATTCTCGGGCGAGCGAGGGCGGCGTCGTCCCGGGGCCGCGACCGAGGATCGCCCGCAGTCCCGTCCAGACGACGACCACGGACACCGCCGCAAGCGAGAGGATCGACAGCGAGGTGGCGTGGGTCCATTCGCGGTCCATCAGCAGCATGGCGCAGACCACCGAGCCGATGGACAACAGGCTGCCCACGGACAGATCGATGCCGCCGGTGAGGATGACCAGGGTCATACCCACGGCCAGGATGCCGTTGCTGGAGACCTGCCAGAAGACGTCGCGCTGGTTGTCGATGGTCAGGAACTGGCTGCTGGAGAACGTACCGACAATGAAGAGCACGCCCAGGCCGAGGAACAGGCTGGCCGTGCGCAGCAGTTCGCGCAGGCGTGCGCCCCCTCCCGTTGTTTCGGCGGCGTAGGGCAGGACGGCTGGTGCGTCGTCCGGGAGGCGTGGCGGCGTCTGGCTCATGATGCTCCGCGATGGTCAGTCTCTGCGGCTCATCGGCATGAAGCTCGAAGGGCTCCGCCGGACCAGCCGCGATTCTCAGTTCCTTGCCGCGGCGGTCCGCCGGTTTCTCGTCATCACGGCCGCGGCCATCACCGTCTCCTGCGTCGCCAGTTCGCGGGGGATTTCCGCGGTCAGCCGGCCTTCGGCAAGGACCAGGATGCGGTCGCTCATGGCCAGCAGTTCGGGCAGCTCGCTGGTGATCAGCAGGATGCCGTAACCGGCTCCGGTCCAGCGGTTCATCAGCTCGTAGATCTCGGCCTTGGCGCCGACGTCGACGCCGCGGGTGGGCTCGTCGAGCAGCAACAGCCTCGGGCCGGTCATCAGCCACTTGCCCAGCACCACCTTTT
>CAYVVX010000864.1:0-2097 GCA_964455315.1 uncultured Planctomycetales bacterium
CCATCCTGACCACGGCCCACACCCGGCAGAGCGCCGGAGCCCAGCGGCGATGCCTGAGGATGCCGACACCTCCGGCCAGCAGCAGCGCCGCGCACAGCAGGGATATACCCGCGGCGATCGCCGTCCAGGTCGCGGTTTCCTCCATCATCCGGTAGGCAGCGTCGGTGCCGGGATTCGGCCCTATGCTGCGCATGAACGCCGGCATGACAAACGGGGCGATCATGGCCCAGGCGGCGCCGAGGATCCCGCCGATGCCGAAAACGACCGAAATGACGCCGATGGGCACGATCCAGCCGGGATCCTGCTGCACCAGCGACACGTAGGGCATCGGTTCATCCGGAGGATAGGCCAGGGGGCTGCTCACCGGAGTCGCCCCGGGGGCGTGATAGTCGAGCTCGGGCGATGGTGACGGGGGCGGTTGGGGCGCGTCTCCGCCGGCGTGATTCGGGTCCACGGGCTCTTCCGGGGTGTGATGCTGCGGGTCGCTCATGCGGGTCATCTCCCGTTGATGTGCAGGTCGTGCGAACGGGTTCCCCAATGGACGCGAGGAAGCATAACCTCTTGTCCCATCGACGGCAACGGCGCGCGGAGAACACTTTATGTCGTCCGGTCCGCGCGGGACGATATAATGATATCGGACCGGAACAGGCGCTGGATCCTGCGGGCGGGCCTCGACCGATGCCGGATCTCGAGGATCGCCGTCCGAGCCTGGCGCCCGGATTGCAGGAGGAGTGCCATGCCGCCACCCGACGACACCGCCGTGGCTCCGCCGCAGACGCAGGAGCAGGTCAAGCCGGCGAAACAGCCGGGCAAGCCCAAGCCGAAGAAGCAGCCGCCCTACAACGTGATCCTGCACAACGACGAGGATCACACCTACGAGTACGTCATCCTCATGCTCGGCAAGCTCTTCGGGCACGACGTGTTCAAGGCCTTCAAGATGGCTGAAGAGGTCGATGCCACCGGCCGGGTCATCGTGGACACCACCACCATGGAGCGGGCCGAGCTCAAGCGCGACCAGATCCACGCGTACGGGCCGGACCACCGTCTCAAACGGTCGAAGGGCTCGATGAGCGCGAGCATCGAGCCGGTGGCGGAGGGGTAGGGGAAAGTGCTGAGTCGTGGGTGCTGAGTTGGAAGTGATGAGTTCCGAGTGATGGGTGATGAGTGAGCGCGGGAGTGCGTCCATTCATTGACGCATGAGTCTGCCGGGAATGGCAGGGTGGGCCGTGCCCACCAATTCTCTCACGACCCCTTCGCGGCCATCATCAAGGCCACGCCGGCCGAGCAGCCGATGCGGTCGGCGCCGGCCTCGATCATGGTCAGCGCGGCGGGCAGGTCGCGGATGCCGCCGGCGGCCTTGACCTTCAGCGGGCTGGCGTGTTTGCGCATCAGGCGGACGGCGGTGACGCTGGCTCCGCCGGAGGGGTGGAACCCGGTGGAGGTCTTGACGAAGTCGGCCTGGGCCTCGGCCGTCGCCCGACAGCCGGCGATGATCTGCTCGTCGGTCAGCGCCGCGGTTTCGAGGATGACCTTGAGGACGCGATCGCTGCCGGCGGCATGAACCGCGTCGGCGACGGCCGCGATGTCGTCGCGAACCTTGCGGGCCTCGCCGGCGATGAGATCGCCGACGCTGATGACCATGTCCACTTCGATGGCGCCCTCGCCGACGGCCCGCCGGGCCTCCTCGACCTTCACCGCGGTGAGCGACGCCCCCAGCGGGAAGCCGGCGACGGTGGCGACGCGCACGGACGAGCCGGCGAGCCGCTCAACGCATCGGGCCACCCACAGCGGATTGACGCAGACGGCGATGAAGCCATGCTCGCGGGCCTCATCGCACAGGCGGTCGATCATCGCAGCCGTGGCTTCCGGCTTGAGAACGGTGTGGTCGATGCGGGCGGCGAGTTCGCGGGGGCTCATAGGTCGAGAGGCTCCTTTAGCAGAGAAGTCCGTTCATGCACGGTCAGCTTCTGGTTAGCTGTCTCGATCGGCGCCTGGCGGAGCGTCTGGGTAAAGCCGTGGGCTTGGAACTTGATGAAGCCCCCTTGTAATTGATTAGCGGGTCAGCCGCTCTGCCCACCGGATTCACTTCCGTTTCTT
>CAYVVX010000865.1:0-2096 GCA_964455315.1 uncultured Planctomycetales bacterium
ACGTCCTGCTCCTGGAAGCCGACGTGACGCTTCATGTCCTCGAACAGATTCCCGGCCATGGCGGCATTATAGAAGGCCGCACGGTTGAGCGATATCATCCGCGTGGACCCTCCAGACCAGCCCCTCGGGAAGGGTCCATCAGAAAGTGAGCGGCCGGGCAATCCGGTGCTTTCCAGCAGATCTCATGCCAGCCGAATCTCAGCTCCGCGGGCCGGTCCGCAGGGCGGCGTGTTGCGACACACAGAATTCATGCGCCATTTGACTCATCCCTGGGGGGGAAATGCCCTTCCTCCGGTCCGGATATGAGGCAGCAGGGGACAGCGCTTGTCGGCCAATGAAGTCCGGGGACAGCGATCAGCCGGATACACGGGTTCACGTCAGCGCCCTCGCTGGTGCTGATGTAGCGCGGGAAGGCTCCGTCCGGGCGTGTTTTCCCGGCCGCCATCGACCGACTCCACCCGGCAGGTCGTTCGACCGCCCTGTTGGATGCCTGATGCAGGTCAAGTTGTCGCCGGGCAACCATGAACAGGACAGCGGGCTTCCGGACCGATCAAGGTCTTCGGGGCGGCCCGTGCAGTGGCACGTGTTGTGCTACTGAGGATTGTTAAGCGAACCGACTCACCCTGGGCCGGAGCATGCTCCGGCCGCGTGCGGTGATGAACGCCAATGCCGACGACGATCTCATCTCCGCACGCGCCCACGGCCGACCGGGTGGTGAACGCACCGCCGGCGGATTCAAACCTGTCATGTTCGCCAATGGGGTGCGCGATGAGCACGACACGCGAAAGAATCGAGAACGCGCTGCGCGAGAGAATCTGCACCGTCTGCGTCGAGGCAGCGGCCGACGGATGTTGCGGGCTGCCGGCCGGCGTGGCCTGCCCACTGCTCTCGCGTCTGGATGACGTCATTGCGGTCGTCGCCGACCGGAGCGCGCCGAACATCGACCCCTACATCGCCCGGCTGCGCGAGATTGTCTGCGAAACCTGCGAGACGGACGAGCGCGGCAACTGCCGCCGGCGCAACCGCCTGGAATGCGCCCTGGACATGTATTTCCCTCTGGTCATCGAGGTCATCGAGAAGGAGTTGCGCCCCCAGCCAGCCTGACGACAATTGAAGGCCGGCAGTTTGCCGCCGCCGCACGGATACGACGGGCTCATTGGGGGCCCGTCATCGGCGGCGATGCCCGGCCCGCGACTCTCACGGAACTGTCATCCAGCTCCGCCTTCCCGCCACCACCATTTCCTTCGAAGCCCCGCCGGAGGCATCAGCACCCCGGCAGGCAGATCGGTCGCGGCGGGCCGGCGATCACCTTGAAGGAGACACCATGAGCACCATCGCCATGTCCGAGAACCTCGCCGGTTCAGCCACCCGACGCACCGCCAAGTACGAGGTGCTGCTGGGGGCCCTCCTGATCCAGCTCATCCTCGGCACCATCTACGGTTACAGCATCTTCTGGGCACCCCTCGAGCAGGCCGTGTGGACGCAGGCCGCTGCCGATGCCCCCGTCGCCGCCGCCGTCCACGAGACCGCCGACCGGCAGGCCTACCTGAAGTACTCATTCTCCATCTGCGTTCTGGCCTTCGCGGGGACCATGATCTTCGCCGGCCGGTTGCAGGATATCATCGGGCCCCGCTCCACCGCGTTGATCGGCGGCGCGGTCATGGCCGCCGGCTTTCTCGTCGCCAGCCAGATCAGCGCTGACCCGCAGCAACGCGTGTTCCTGCTGTGGCTGACCATCGGGTTGCTGGCCGGGGTGGGTGTCGGCTTCGCGTATGTCTGCCCCATCGCCGCGCTGGTCAAGTGGTTCCCGCGACACAAGGGGCTGATGTCCGGCATCGCCGTGGCCGGCTTCGGCTTCGGGGCGTATGTCTTCGCCCAGAAGAACCAGGTTGGCGCCGCGGGCTTCCTCCTTAAATACGACATCGAAATGTTCTTCCTGGTGCATGGGCTCATCTGCCTGGTCGCCATCGGGCTCGGGGCGCTGCTGCTGCGCAACCCGCCGGATGCTCCCACCCCCGTCAAGGGCCCCGCGAACTCCGCCGCCGGCAACGATTATTCCTGGCGGCAGACCCTGCGCAGCGGCCGCTTCTACCTCC
>CAYVVX010000866.1:0-2089 GCA_964455315.1 uncultured Planctomycetales bacterium
TGTGCCGGTTCGCCAACGTGCTCAAGAGCCGTGGCGTCAGGAAGGGCGACCGCGTCTCCATCTACATGCCCATGGTGCCGGAGGCGGCCGTGGCCATGCTCGCCTGCGCCCGCATCGGCGCGATTCACTCCATCGTCTTCGGCGGGTTCAGCCCCGATTCCCTGGCCGACCGAATCGTCGACTCCACCTGCACCTTCCTGGTCACCACCGACGGCGTGTACCGCGGCGCCAAGGCCGTGCCCCTGAAGGCCAACGCCGACGAGGCCATGGCCAAGGCCGCCGCCCAGGGCATCAACGTCAAGACCTGCATCGTCGCCAAACGCGTCGGTGACAAGCTGCCCATCACCATGAAGCCCGATCGTGACCTGTGGTGGGACGACGTGATGAAGGCCGCGTCGCCCGACTGTCCCGCGGAATGGATGGACGCCGAAGACCCGCTGTTCATCCTCTACACCTCCGGCTCGACTGGCAAGCCCAAGGGTGTCCTGCATACCACCGGCGGGTACATGGTGTTCACCGCCAGCACCTTCAAGTACATCTTCGATTACCACGACGGCGACATCTACTGGTGCACGGCGGACCTGGGCTGGGTCACCGGCCACTCGTACATTGTCTACGGGCCGCTGTGCACCGGCGCCACCACCATCATGTTCGAGGGCATCCCCACCTACCCCGACGCGGGACGGTTCTGGGACGTGGTCGACAAGTACAAGGTGACCCAGTTCTACACCGCCCCCACCGCCATCCGCGCGTTGATGCGCGAGGGGGAGGATCACGTCAACAAGCGCGACCTGTCCAGCCTGCGCATCCTCGGCTCCGTCGGCGAGCCGATCAACCCGGAAGCCTGGCTCTGGTATCACCGTTTCGTCGGGCACGGCCGCTGCCCCATCGTCGATACCTGGTGGCAGACGGAGACCGGCGGCATCCTCATCACCCCGCTGGCCGGGGCGACGCCGCTCAAGCCGGGCTCGGCGACGCTGCCCTTCTTCGGCGTCAAGCCGGTCATGCTCACGCCGGAGGGCAAGCGGATCGACGGGCCCGGCGCCGGCGTGCTGTGTCTTGAGGAGCCCTGGCCGGGCATCATGCGCACCGTCTACGGGCAGCATCAGCGTTTCAAGGAAGTCTACTTCAGCACCTATCCCGGCCTGTACTTCACCGGCGACGGCTGCCGCCGCGACGAGGACGGGTACTACTGGATCACCGGCCGGGTGGACGACGTGATCAACGTTTCCGGTCACCGCATGGGCACCGCCGAGGTGGAATCCGCGCTGGTCTCGCACCCCAACGTGGCCGAGGCGGCCGTGGTCGGCTTCCCGCACCAGATCAAGGGGCAGGGCATCTACGCGTACGTCACGCTGAAGGTTGGCGTGGAGTACACCGACGGGCTCAAGAAGGAGCTGGTCCAGCACGTTCGCAAGGAGATCGGGCCGATCGCGACCCCGGACGTGATCCACTGGGCGCCGGGCCTGCCCAAGACGCGCTCGGGCAAGATCATGCGCCGCATCCTGCGCAAGATCGCCGAAGGCGAGCCCGACAAGGTCGGTGACACCAGTACGCTGGCCGATCCCAGCGTGGTGGAGAATCTCATCCAAAGCCGGCAAGGGTAAGGCCCGGTCGCCCGATTGGTTAGCCCTGTCGCATGCAACGGGATCCGGCGGGCCCGGTCGCTCGACTGAAGACAACAATGGCACGGTCAACGGTTCTCCGTTGGCCGTGCTTTCTTGCGCCTGGGGATGCTCTTAGCGCGGGCTTTGCCCGCAACCCAAGGAGTTTGGAACCGCAGAGACGCCGAAAGCGCAAAGAAGATGGAGAATCTGAGATTTGAGATGGCAGATCCGGCATCGCGGGTCCGGCTTTGGCGCTCGTATCCAACGCCTGATACATGGTTTTCGGTATCCCGCGGCGGAGAATCTTTGCGGGATGCGATGATCCTGATGGATGGCAGTACAGTTATTGTTCGCGGAACGATGCGCCGGATGCAGAAACCGCGGACATAGCGGATACTGAATCATCCTCTTATCTGCGTCAATCTGCGTGATCTGCGGGCTTCCTTTTCGATCTGAATGCAAAGGAGGGCGCCCGCAGATCA
>CAYVVX010000867.1:0-2086 GCA_964455315.1 uncultured Planctomycetales bacterium
CGGTCTGCCGCTGCCTGAGGACATTCCGCTGCTGTTCGGCGGCTGGGTGGTCTTCGAGGGCAAGGCCAGGTTGTTCATCATGATCGCGGTGGGCATCGGCGGCGTGCTGGCCGGTGACTGCATCCTGTTTTCGCTCGGGCGGCGGTTCGGTCATCAGATCCTGCTCCACCGTTTCCTGCGCAGACTGGTCAACCTGCGGCGGCTGCAGATGGCCGAGCGGCTCTTCCAGCAGCACGGCGTGAAGATCATCTTCATCGGGCGGTTCCTGCCCGGCCTGCGGGCCATGCTGTTCATGGCCGCCGGCGTCCTGCGGGTGCGACCGCTGGTGTTCCTGGCGGTGAACGGCACGGCCGCATGCATCAGCGTGCCCCTGCTGGTGGGACTGGGTTACTACTTCGGACACAAGCGGGAGCAACTGGCCAGCAACGTGCGCACCGCCGGCCACGTCATCGGGCTGGTGGTGGTGGTGGCGGTCACGGTTGCGATCGGCATCCACCTGCACCGGCGCCAGAAGCGGCTGATGGCGTCCGCGAGCGGCGAGGAGGGTGAGGCCAAACTGCCGGCGGTGACCGACGCCGACACGGCTGCCTCGGCCGGGCCGGCTTCGGTCGCGGAGCGCTGAAGTGGCCCGGGACTGGCCGATGCGGGGCTTCAAGGGTATTGTCTCCGGTACAACGGGCAACCTGGTTTGATGGAGATCGAACTCATGCGGAAGTCACGGCTGATCGCGGGCGGCATGATCATGATGGCGGTGGTGATCGCGGGGTCGACCTGCAATCCCATCGGCCAGACCCCCTGCGCGGATGTGAACGAGAACGCGACCATCAACGTCGCCGGCACCTACCGCTACGCCGGGGATCAGATCACCTACTGGCTGCGCGGCACCATTTCGTTCACCCAGGACGGCAACACCGTTCAGGTGACCGGGACCACCTACGACAACGCCGGCGATCGCGACCTGGTCGGCACCGGCACGCTGCTGGGCAACTACCTCATCATCCAGCTGGTGCCCAAGAACGGCGACGACGACTACATCGCCGACATCGAGTTCATCTTCAGCGATGACGGCAACACCTTCTGCGTCGAGTTCTCGGACACCAACGGGGACGCCGGCGATATGGGCTCCTACCGCGGGCTCCGCGAGGCCGAATAAGACCCGGATTCACGGGCTGCAACCGGGCCCGCGCGTCCCGGATTCTCGGACGTTTCCGCTTTGCGATCGCGCCCTGAGCGGTTTCCCGGGCGCCCCAGGCAACGTCAACAGCAGGTTGCATCCGACCGATACAGGCTTGGGGAATGCCCCGAGCCCATGGCCGATCGACGTCCCATCTTCGACCTGCTGCTCCAGGAGCGCGACCCGTCCGCCGACCGGGCCCTGCTGGCCGCCCTCGATGGCGCCGACCACGACACCGCCATTGCCATCATCGACACGCTGCTGGAACGCGGCCGGCGTGTCGGCCTGAGCGGCCTGGTGGCGGCGTTCCACCGGCTGGAGCCCGCCCTGGGCGATCACATCCTGGCCGAGCCCGAGCGGCTGTTCGCCGGTCTGCGCGAAACCATGCATTCCCGCGACGAGCAGGTCCGGGTCGATCTCATGCGGGTGATCGAACGTGGCCGGCTTTATCGGGCCGCGTACCTGCTTGATACCGGGTTGCGCGATCGTTCCTCCAGCGTCCGCTCCGCCGCGGCAACGGCACTGCATGCCCTTGCCGGCAGCATCCTCGCGGTGCCGGAGTTGCCTTCCCTTAACGAGCTGCCCGTATTCGACCCGGCGTCACAGCAGGTGATGGTCAGTCTCGAAACACGGGCCGAGGACCGCCGGCAGGTGGTCGCCGCCCTTGAAGAGGGAGTCAACGCCTACGGCACCCACCTGCAGGCACTGGTCATCGAGGCGGCTGCATGGCTGTGCGACGATCTGGGTCAGCGGTTCTGGGCGGTGGTCTCCGTGCCGGGCAGCAAGGCGGGCCGCGCCGCGAGCCACCTGCTCGGATCGCTCCGGGATCCGCGGCTGGTGCCGTTCGCCATCGGGGCGCTGCAATACAGCGAGCTGCGCCCGCTGGTGACCCGGGCGCTGGCCGGCGGGGTC
>CAYVVX010000868.1:0-2086 GCA_964455315.1 uncultured Planctomycetales bacterium
AAGCCGGGCGACACCACCTCGCTGGATGCCGTGACCGACCTGGTCGGGGACCTGGAAGCGGCCATCGCGGAGTTGCAGAAGGCCACCGAGCATCATGTGTCCGGCGACGTACTGGCCCATGCCAAGTACTATCTGAAGTCGGTCATCCCGGCGATGCAGAAGGTCCGGGAAGTCGCCGACCAGCTCGAAACCATCGTCGCCGATGATCTCTGGCCGCTGCCGAGCTATAGCGAGATGCTGTTCATCAAGTGATCGGCCCCGGCCGGTCGGCAGATGCGTTAACCGATCATCCCGGCCCGGCGTCGCCGTGGGCGACGGGGGGCGTTTTGTTTCGCGACGCGGCGGAGCGCACCGGGACCGACGATGGGGCCTGTCCGCGGTATCAATCACGGCCGGATGCGCCCGACGAAGCCCAATGGGGGTATCTACCTGCCCGTGGTGGGAAACTTGAGTGTTGACCGATCCTCATCGGTCCGGTCGTCCTCCGTCGCGGACCGCTGCCGTTCGAGATCGTAGCGGGCTTCCGGGATCAGGTAATGCCCGTCCAGCTCCCGCAGGGGCGCCAGCGCCGCGACGGTGCGTTCGTACCGGCTGATCACATCGGCGGACACGTCCACGAACAGAACACGACGCCCCTTGAGAGCGCACAGTCCGCCGCCGTCGCCGCCCATCGGCTCGGCGCGCACCTCGATCCCGCATTGCTCGGCCGCCGCCAGCAGCGCTTCCAGCCTTCCGCCCATGTCCATGGTGGCATCCTCAAGTTCATGCTCGGCAAGTGCCGATAACCACAGCGCTACAGGAGCGTACATGGCATTGTCGAGTTCGAGCAAACCACGCCGTATCCCGCCCAGTGGTCCGCTGCCTCCGCCGGCGCCCTCCCCCATGAGCCGGCGCCCGGAGCCGATCCACCCGCCGGCCGTCAATGTACCGACCGGGACCAGCGCCCTACAAGACCACATCGATACACTGCAGGCGGAATTCGATCAGATCAAGGCCCAGCTTCGCCAGGCCCAGAAGCTCGCCAGCATCGGCACCACCGCGGCGGTGATCGCCCACGAATTCAATAACCTCTTTACACCCGTGGTTGCCTATGCCCGCCAGGCGCTCGACACCGACGACGTGCCGCTGATGCGCACCGCGCTGGCCAAGACGCTGGAGCGCACCGCGGCCATGACCGGCATGGCCGACCGCATTATCGGCCTGGCCCGCCATTCCGATGCGGCCGCCCGGCCGGTTCCGCTGCGGGAGCTGGCCGAGGAGGCGGTGGCCTGCCTGTGCCGCGACCTGGACCGGGACAACATCGGGGTGAACATCCAGATCGACGAGCACCTGGAGGCGGTGGCCAACGAGAACCAGCTTCTGCAGGTGCTGTTCAACCTGGTGATCAACGCCCGGCAGGCCATGCTGGGGACGCGCGGACGGCTGACCATCGATGCCGTGCGGGTGCCCGGCGACCAGGTCGAGATCAACGTCCGCGACACCGGCTGCGGCATCGCCCCCGAACACCTGGCCCGCATCTTCGAGCCCTTCTTCAGCACCAAGCGCTCCGCTGACCGGCCGGACCGCCGCGGCCTCGGGCTCGGCCTGCCCATCTGCAAGGACATCATCGAGCAGCACGGCGGCACCATCACCGTGACCAGCAAGCCCCGGCAGGGAACGACAATCACGCTGCGGCTTCCGGCGGCGGGGTGAGCACGCCAGGTCCGGATTCGGCTCACGAGGACACCTGCCGGGCCGTACAACCTCGGCTTCCGCAGCCGCTCCGCCCGGATCGCCGGATACTTCACCTTGACTTTCGGCTATAATGGCTTCGGAATGAGGTTTCCCGAACCCCAGGAGGTCGGATGGTCCCGGTCATCGCGGAACACGTTGAGATCACGCCCGGCGTGTGCGGCGGTCGGCCGTGCGTCGCCGGTACCCGCATCCGCGTGCTTGACGTGGTCATCTGGTCCGAACTGGGGCAGTCACCCGACGAAATCGTCGCATCATTCCCACAGTTGACCCTGGCCGACGTTCACGCCGCGCTGGCCTACTACTGGTTCAACACATCGTAACCTGCGGGTAGAGCCGCCGTAGTTTGATGCGG
>CAYVVX010000869.1:0-2082 GCA_964455315.1 uncultured Planctomycetales bacterium
ATCCACCTCTACGAGAGCCCCGGCCACAAGCAGGACTGGATCAACTGCATCCGCAGCCGGCAGCGACCGATCTGCGACGTTGCCATCGGCGCCAGCAGCGTGACCGTCTGCCACCTGGCCAACATCGCAAGCTGGCTGGATCGCCCCATCAAGTGGGATCCGGTCAAGGGCGAGATGGTCGGCGACCTGGAGGCGAGCCGCTGGGTCGACCGGCCCAAGCGCGGACCCTGGCGGCTGTACCTGTGATGTCGGTGACGAGAACTGTGAGATGCGATTACCAAGCATTGGAGCATCGAATCATGAATAAGCGTTGGATGATGAGTGTTGTGACGCTGCTGGTCGGCGTGATGGGCAGCGTGACGGCGTCGTCCGCGGCCGAGGACTACGCGGCCACCATTGAGAAACTGCTGCCCGGCATGGGCGCGAAGGCAATCCCCGCGCGACAGGACTCGCAGCGCAAGCTGGAAGTGATGTGCCATGAGGCGGCCGCACCGGGCAAAGACTCCGAGCGCGCCGCGTTGAGTGAGGCCATCCTGAGCAAGTGCGGCCCGGACACGGCCAAGCCGGCCCGGGTGTGGATGCTGCGGAAGATCGAGACGCTGGGCGGCGGCGAGTCCGTGCCGGGCCTGGCCAGACTGATGAAGGATGAGGACGCCCAGATCCGCGAATTGGCCAGGCGGGCCCTGGCGAACAATCCGTCGGCCGAAGCGTTGAACGCCCTGCGATCGGCGCTGGCGGATGCGAAGGACGCCGCCTGGCAGGTGACGTTGATCAACGCGCTGGGCTGGCGCCGCGACGCCGAGAGCGTTCCGGCCCTGGCGAAGCTGGGCGCCTCCAACGACGCGACCGTAGCCCGGGCTGCGGCATCGGCCCTGGGTGACATCGGCAACACCGGCGCGGCTCGGGCCCTGGCGGCGCTGCGCAAGAGTGCCGGTGAAGACATCCGTCCGATGGTCATCGATGCCTCGCTGAGAGCCGCCGAGCACCTGAACGACAGTGGGGAGGCCGTCGCGGCGGCGGGGATCTTCGAGGAGTTGCTCGACGGGGCCCATCCGGAGCGTGTTCGCCTGGCCGCGCTGACCGGCCTGGCGGCGGCTCGCGGCCCCGCGGCGGTGGAGGTGCTGGTCCGCTTCGTGAACGCTGACGACGCTCACATGAGCCTGATCGCCGCCCGCTGCCTGCAGAGGATGGGCAACGATGCGACCCGGCCGATCGTGCGGGCCATGACCGCCGCCGATCCGGAGACGAAGGCCCTCCTGCTGGACGTCCTGGCCGAGCATGGCGATCGCAGCGCCCTGCAGGCGGCCGCCGGCGAGATCGCGGCGGACGATGTCGACGTGCGCATGGCCGCGCTGAAGGCGGTCGGCGCGCTGGGCGACAGCTCGATGGTGACGCCGTTGATCGAGCGGGGCATGAAGACCGACGGTGCGGAGCGGGATGCGGTCCGCGCGGCCGTCGCCGCGCTGCACGGCGATGATGTGGATGGGATGATTCTCGCTCAGGTCAAGGGCGCTCGCGGCCCGAAGAAGGTCGAACTGCTGTACGCGGTATGGGGTCGCCGCATCGCCGCGGCCAAGCCGGTCGCCTTCCAGACCGCCCGCAAGGGTGGTGAGCCGGCCCGCGCGGCGGCGCTGGCGGCGCTGGAGCGGCTGGCGTCCACCGACGACCTTCCCGCGCTGACCGAACTGCTGATCAACGCCGGGAGTGACACGACCCGCGGACTCACCGAGCAGGCGATCATGTCGGCCTGCCGCCGCTCGGGCGACACCGACAACTGCACCAGGGTCGTCGCCGACGCGGTCGAGAAAGCTCCCAGCGGCGGCAAGGTGGCCCTGATCGGGCTCCTCGCCAAGCTCCAGGGCGACGCGGGTCTGCCGGTGGTGCGGGCGGCTGCGAAATCCGATGACGCCGCCGTCAAGAAGGCGGCCAACGCGGCATTGAAGCAGTGGAAGCCGACTTTCATCACCACCTGGGTGTGCAGCGGGCCGTACGAGCAGGACGGGAAGGGCCCGACCGAGCTGTTCGACATCGCCTTTGCTCCTGAGCAGGCCGGAGGCGCCGCGGAATGGAAACCGGCCAAGA
>CAYVVX010000870.1:0-2076 GCA_964455315.1 uncultured Planctomycetales bacterium
ACTTTCTCGCCTCGCGCAGGCTGCCCTGGTTCCTGATCGGCACGTCCTTCGTATCCACCAGCGTCTCCAGCGAGCAGATCGTCGGGACCGTGGGAGCCGCCTATCGGCACGGCATGAAAATCGCCAACTGGGAGCTCTGGTCGCTTCCCGCGTACAGCCTGCTGATTTTCGTGTTCATCCCCATCTACCTGAAGAACCGCATCAGCACGGTTCCCGAGTTCCTGTCCAGGCGGTACGGGCCGCGCTGCGCGGATCTGTACAGCTGGATCATGCTGGTCGCCTATGTGTTCATCTTCATGGTCGCCGTGCTTTACGGCGGCAGCCTGACGTTCAGCGAAGTGACCGGCCTGGACCGGTCAACCGTGCTCTGGATCACGGTTGGGCTCGTCGGGGCGTACACCATCAGAGGCGGACTGGCTTCGGTGGTGTGGACGGACGCCGCCCAGTGCGTCATGCTCCTCGGCGGCGGCATGGTGCTGTTCCTGCTCGCTTTGAGCGAGTTGCCCGGCGGCCTCCTGGAGGCGTGGGAATCGATGCGGGCGGCGCACCCGGAGCGGTTTCACCTCTACAATCCGCCCGATGACCCGATCGCCCCGTTTCCCGGCCTGATCGTTTCCACCTTCGGGCTGGCCCTGTTCTACCAGGCGACCAACCAGGTGATGATTCAGCGGGTGCTGGCCGCACGTTCGACCTGGGACGGCGTGGTGGGCATCATCTTCGCGGGCTTCATCAACTTCCTCCGGCCGCTGGCCACCTGTTTTCTCGGTTTCGTTGTTTTTCACTGGATCCATGTGCTGAAGCACGAACCCGACCTCGTGAACCTGGACCCCGACCACGCCTTCCCGCTGGCCCTGCGGGTGTTCTCGCCGGAATGGGGGCTGCGCGGAATCGTGCTGGCGGGATTTCTGGCGGCGGTCATGTCGACGATCAGCTCGCTGGTCAACTCGATCGCGACCATCTTCGCCTTTGATGTCTACGGGAAGCTGATCCGGCCCGATGCGCCCGACCAACGGCTGGTCCAGGTCGGGCAGATCGCCTCCGCCGTGGCCCTGGTGGTGGCGGCGCTCGCCTCTCCGGTGGTCGGCTACCTGGGCGGTATTTTTCTCTACTTTCAACAGGCCGTGACTTACCTGGCGACGCCGTTTGCCTCCGTAGCGCTCATGGGCGTGCTCTGGAAGCGCGCCAACTATGCCGGGGGGTTGTTCGGCATCATCGGCGGCCTGTTGATCCAGCTGGCCACGGTCGCAGTCGCCCAGGCGGCGGGACTGACCCTGAACTGGCTGTACCTGGCATTCATCGCGCAGGTGTTGACCATCGCTGGAATCGTCATCGTATCACTGCTCACCGCCCCGCCGGCCGAGTCTCAGTGGCTGCCGTTTCTCTGGCGCCCGGGTCTGGTGAAGGAATTCAGTGCAGACCTGCCCCGGCCGTGGTACAAGTCGATCGCCTTCTGGTTCGGCCTCTTTGCGATCGCCTGGGTCATGATTTACTGGTACTTGTGGTAGTGCGGGAGAACATGCAGTACATCCTTCCTGAGGGCTACGAGGGCCACCCGACCGTTTACATCCTGACTGCGCTGCTGGCTTTCTCGATGACCGGCATTTCGAAGGGCGGCTTCGGGGGCGTCGCCGTGCTGGCCATACCATTGATGATGCTGGTCTCGCCCGGCAAGCTGGCCCTGGGGATCTGGATGCCGCTGCTGATCCTGTGCGACATCTTCACGATCCGCATGTACCCGAAGGAGTGGTCGCTGCGGCCGATCGCCCTTCTGGCACCGTGGATGTGTGTCGGGCTGGGGGTGGGTTACCTGTTGTTGGGACGCATCGACGACCGGACGATGAAACTGTTCGTCGGCTGCCTGTCGATCGGTTTTGTCCTTCTGGAGATCGCGCGGGCCAGGATGGCCCGGAACCTTGCCGCCCACCAGGAGCGGCCGGCGTGGCGGCCCACCTGGCTCTCGGCCGCACCTTTCGGGATCGTCGGTGGCGTCTGTTCACTGATCGCGCATGCCGCGGGAGCGGTCACAGCCATTTACCTGCTGGCCCAGCGCATGGACCGCCGGGAGTTCGTGGGGAC
>CAYVVX010000871.1:0-2075 GCA_964455315.1 uncultured Planctomycetales bacterium
GTGCTCAAGCATCCTGATCTGCAGGCACAGCTTGTGGATGGGTATGACTTCATCTCCTCGCCCTCGATCGCCAACGACGGCGATGGCATCGACGCCAATCCCGACGATTCCGGCGATTCCTCCTCGCCCGGCGAGCAGAACACTTATCACGGCACCCACGTCAGCGGCACCATCGCCGCCGCGACCAACAACGGCGTCGGCATCGCCGGTGTCGCCTGGGGCGCGAAGATCATGCCCCTGCGGGCGCTCGGTGTCGGCGGCGGCACTGATTATGACGTCGCCCAGTGCATCCGTTTCGCCGCCGGGCTCGACAACGACTCCGACACCGTGCCCGATGAATCCGCGGACGTCATCAACATGAGCCTGGGCGGGCCGGGCTATTCCCAGGTTCAGCAGGACGCCATCACCGACGCCCGCAACGTCGGGCTGGTCATCGTCACAGCCGCGGGCAATGAAGCCTCCAACGGGGACAACGATTCGCCCGGCGGGCTCGACGGCGTGGTCAACGTCTCCGCCGTCGGCCCGACCAAAGCCGCGGCGCCTTACTCGAACTATGGCAATTCCGTGTCCGTGGCCGCACCCGGTGGCGATATGAGCAAGGACATTGATCACGACGGCTTCCTGGATGGCGTGCTCAGCACCGTCGGCAACCAGGGCAACGGGCTCTACGACTACTACCAGGGCACCTCGATGGCCGCGCCGCACGTGGCCGGCGTGGTCGCGCTGATGAAATCGGTCAATCCCGAGCTCACCCCGCTGGATGTCGACCAGCTCCTGGCCGGGGTGCGCGAGGGCACCACCGTTCGGATCACCGAGGATCTCGGAACCGCTGGGAAGGACCAGGTGTTCGGTCACGGCCTGATCAACGCCGCGCTGGCGGTGCAGGCCGCCGCGGAGATCGCGGGCATCCCCGTCACCCTGCCGCCGGTGCTGCAGGTGAGCCCGTCTTCGCTGGTGTTCGACACCGACGATGAGACCAAGAACGTGCTGGTGACCAACGGCGGCGGCGATACGCTGGTGGTCGACGCGATCCTGAGCAGCCAGGGCTGGATGACGGTGTCACCGCAGCCGGCCGGCGCGGGCACATACACGCTCACGGTGGACCGCAGCGGTCTCAATGACGGCGTGCATGTCGCCAGCGTCACCTTCCAGTCCGGCGTGCAGCAGTCGGTGGTCAGCGTTCGCG
Source organism: uncultured Planctomycetales bacterium (assembly GCA_964455315.1). Classification (GTDB taxonomy): domain Bacteria; phylum Planctomycetota; class Phycisphaerae; order UBA1845; family PWPN01; genus CAYVVX01. The sequence goes on from CAYVVX010000871.1 coordinate 1,187, forward strand.
TGTATGTCGGCGACCTGCAGGCGGTGGGCGGGACCATCGGCACGATCTACGTGACGCTGTCCGATCCGGGTACGCTGCAGACCGTCGCCGAGACGCAGGCAACGCCGCAGTCGGATTACGCCTTCGCGTTCAACGATGTGCCCGCGGGCAAGTACCTGATGAGCGCGGGGAGCGATCTGGATGGCGACGGTATCATCGGCAACGACGGGGAAGCCTACGGCGCCTATCCCACGGTGGCGTTTCCGGCACTGATCGACGCCCGGCTCAACGTGAGCGGCGTGCGGTTCCAGGTCGGCTACCTGATCAGCCCGGCGGTGTTCGAGCAGGATTGAGCGGTCAACGCGATTCGCGACGCGGCCGCTAGACCCCGGTCCCCGCCAACGCGACCGCGCGCACGTAATCCGACAGCCCCTTGTAGCCCTGGCGCTGGGACTCTTCCTCCAGAATCAGCTTTTCCTCGGCGGTGAGGCGGATGTTGATCTGCTCACTTCTTCGCCCGGTGGACATGGGCGGGGTTTCACCCCGTTCGAGCATGGTGGCGATGGCGGTTTCGACCGCGAACTTCGTCGCCTGGAGGCAGTCCTCGGGTGTCGGTCCGTCAGCCAGCACCAGCGGCAGTTCCAGCGTGCGTCCCACGTACCCGAGCGACTCGGACGGGCGCAGGATGTACCGATAACCCGCGGCGATGTGCCGGGCGTTGTTCAGCACCTGGCGATCGAACGCGGAGTCGATATCAGTCTTCCGCTTCTTCCGGGGGCTCGCCGCCGCCTTCGAGCCCGCGGACGAGCGTTTCGTAGTGCTCATATGCCACCTTCCGATTGCGCACCGGAAACCCGATGTTGGGGCTTCCGGGCCTGCCGAAGATCACGAACCCGGCAGTGTCCTCGCC
>CAYVVX010000872.1:0-2071 GCA_964455315.1 uncultured Planctomycetales bacterium
CCACCTGTGCCCCGCTGGAGACCTGACCCCGGCGTTGCACAACAGATCAACCACAGAGACACGGCCGGCACGGAGAAGATTGGAGACCGAATGGGCAAGTCGCCAAGGCCGCGACCACACAGCAGGCGGCGGCTGCGACTGGTGGGTTCTGGCTCAAACCACCTCTTCTTTGTGTTCTTTGTGTCTTTGTGGTGCGCCTTTTTTCGTAACTGGATGGTTGACACTGGAGACTGGCGGCTTCTTCTCCGGCTGATAGCTGACCGTCCCATTGCCGTGCGATGGAATCCTCGAACCAGCCACCCTTTGCGAAGGTGAGTTCCTTGTCCGACGCGCCCGACATCGTGATCTCCATTCGCAACCTGGTGAAGTCATTCGCCGGACGCGACGGGCAGACCGTGCGGGTGCTCGACGGGATTCGCTTCGACATCCGCCGCGGCGAGACCCTGGTCATCATGGGCGGCTCCGGCTGCGGCAAGTCCACGCTGCTCAACTGCCTGATCGGCGAACTGAAACCCGACAGCGGCCAGATCCTCTACCAGACCCGCGACCTCACCGAGCCCGGCGATCTGCTGACCATGCCCGAGGCGAAGCTCAACGAACTCCGCAAGCGGTTCGGCATCCTCTTCCAGAGCGGGGCCCTGTTCAACTCCATGACCGTCGGCGACAACGTGGCCTTGCCCCTCCGCGAACATTCCCAGCTTGACCCCGCGATCGTGGACATCGTCGTCACCGTGAAGCTCGAACAGGTGCACATGCTGCCCCATCGCGATAAGATGCCCGCTCAACTGTCCGGCGGGCAGAAGAAGCGGGCCGGGCTGGCCAGGGCGACGGCGCTGGATCCGGAGATCCTGTTCTACGACGAGCCGTCCGCGGGCCTGGACCCGGTGACCTCCGCCGCCATCGACGTGCTGATGATGGATCTCTCCCGTAAGCTGCACGTCACCTCGGTGGTGGTCACCCACGAGATGGACTCGGCCTTCCGCATCGCCGATCGGATGGTCATGCTCGATCGCGGGAGGGTGCTGATGATCGGCCAACGCGCCGACTTCGAGCGCATCCGCGACGCGGACCCGGACGCGCTGGCCGACGACGCGCAGCGCCTGATCCGCCAGTTTCTCCGCGGCGACACCCGCGGGCCGCTCACCGACGCTGACGGCTTGAGCGAATACGAGAAAGCCCTGGTCCAGGGCTGACCCCGGGATGGCCTGGGGATCAAGGAGTGAGGCCGTGGCCTCGGAACGCAACGCCTTCAAACTCGGCCTGTCTCTGATCGCCTTCTTCTGCCTCCTGGTGGGGGTGCTGGTGTTCCTGGCTCCGCGCGGCGGCGGCGACATGACCGTCCGGGTCCGCTACCCGCACACCCAGTTCAACACCCTGCTGAAGCCCGGGGCGGCGGTCACCTGCGGCGGCAAGATCGTCGGCGCCGTGCGGCAGCTCGACCTGAGCAGCTTCCAGCAGCCCGACCAGGAGGTCGAGAGCCTGTACACCGTGGTCACCATGACCATCGAGTCGTCACTGGACCTGCGCCGCGACTGCCGGGTCGTCCCCGAGGGCCTGCTGCTCGGCGAAGGCGGCTCCATGCACATCCTCAGCCGGGGCGTCGGCGAACCGGTCGCCGACGGCGAACTGCTCGACGGCGAGGCCGGCGGCGACGTCGCCGCGCTGACCCGGGCCATCTACGCCCAGCTCGACCCCAATGATCCGGCCAGCCTGCTGGCCCTGGTCAGGCTGCAGCTCGACGCCGACGACGCCCGCTCGCTGATGGCCAAGATCCACAGCTCGCTCAACGACCTCAACGCGGTCACCGCCAGCGTCAACACCCAGTTGAACCCCCGCGACCGCAACGCCCTGCTGGCCAAGCTGCACACCATCCTCGATAACGTCAACGACACCACCGGCCTCCTCCGCGGACAGATGGACGCCGGTTCCGATCGAACCCTGGTCGGCAAGGTCCACCAGGCCCTGGACGGCATCAACAGCGGGCTGACCACGGCCGTCGCCCTGCTCCAGGACAACCGCCATCCGCTCACCGAGACCATTGGCCACGTGCGCAACACCAGCGAGATTCTCG
>CAYVVX010000873.1:0-2069 GCA_964455315.1 uncultured Planctomycetales bacterium
CCGACCCCGGCCACGGTGGAGGAATTCGACCTGCCCGATCTCGGCGGCCAGATGGTGCGGCTGTCGTCGCTGACCGGGGGGAAGCCTTTCGCGATCTCGTTCGGCACGCTGGCCTGCCCAAATTGCCGGGATCAGATGGCGGTGTTCGAGACTTTGAATCGCAAGTACGACAACCAGGTGGTGTTCATCGAGGTGTACGTCGGGGAGCGCCGGGAGCACGTCGCCGAGCGCCTCTCGGAGGAACCGGTGAGCTATCCCGTGCTGCTGGATGCCAAGGGGACGATCTTCTTCCGCTACGGCAGCAGAGGTGTGCCGGTCACGGTGGTGGGCGATGCCGACCGCCGGCTGCTCATCCACAAGCAGGGCCCGGTCCCCGCCGACCAACTGGTGGCCGTGCTCGATCAGGCCCTGGCCGCCCTGCAGGCGGAGGCGGCCGGTCAGACCCGCGCCCCGGCGGGCGAGCCGCTGGCGTCGGGCAACAACCCATGACGCGGACTTCGCTTCTTGGCCTCAACCCGCCGTCGCCGGCTCCAACTGGTACTTGATGCTGCCGCCCACGATGGTGGCCGCCGCCCGCCCACGGACCTCCCAGCCATCGAAGGGGCAGTTGCGGCTGAGGGAGTGAAACTGCTTCGCGTCGATGGTCCAGCGGGCATCGGGGTCGATGACGGTCACGTCGGCATCGGCGCCGATGGCCAGCGTGCCCTTGGCCAGTTTGAGCACCTTCGCCGGGCGGAGGGTCATCCGCTCGATCATGGCCGGCCAGTCCAGCAGCCCGGGCTCGATGAGCGCCTTCACGAACAGCGGCAGCGCCGTCTCCATGCCGATGATGCCGAAGGGCGCGTCGAGGAACTCGTGCTCCTTTTCCTGTTGCCCGTGGGGGGCGTGATCGGTGACCAGGCAGTCGATGGTGCCGTCAACCACCCCCTGGAGACAGGCGTCGACGTCGGTCCGGGCGCGCAGCGGCGGGTTCATCTTGAAGTTGGTGTCGTAGCCGGAGCAGGCCTCCTCGGTCAGCAGCAGGTGATGCGGGCAGACCTCGGTGGTGACCGGCAGCCCGCACCGCTTGCCCTGGCGAACCAGCTCGACCGCCCCGGCCGTGGAGATGTGCTGGACGTGGTACCTGGCCTGGGTCAGGCGAACCAGGGTCAGGTCGCGCTGGATCATCAGATCCTCGGCGATGGAGGGAATCCCGGGCAGGCCCAGCCTCAGGGCCACGGCCCCGCCGTTCATGACCCCTCCGGCGATGGCCGGATCCTCGCAATGCTGCATGATCGGGCGGTCGAACATGCGCACGTACTGCAGGGCCCGCAGCATCACCGCGGTGTTGGCCACGCCGACCCCGTCATCGGAGAACCCGACCGCGCCGGCCCGGACCATCTGGCCCATCTCGGCCAGCTCGACGCCCTGCCGGCCCTTGGTCACCGCCCCGAGCGGGTAGACGTTGCAGAGATCCACGCGGGCCGCCTGACGGTAGACGAACTCGATGGCCGCCTCGTCATCCAGCGCCGGCCGGGTATTGGGCATGCACACCACGGAGGTGAACCCCCCCGCCACCGCGGCAGCCGAGCCGCTGGCGATGGTCTCCTCGTCCTCGTCGCCCGGCTCGCGCAGGTGCACGTGGATGTCGAGCAGTCCCGGGCAGACGATCATGCCGGCCGCGTCGATGGTCGTCTCAGCCTTGGCCGTGATACTGGCATCGATGCGGGCCACCTTGCCGTCGGCCAGGAGCACGTCCGCGGTTCGGTCGGTCTGCGACGCGGGGTCGATGACCCTCCCGCCGCGGATGAGAATGGTGTCCGATGCCATGTCGCCGCCTCCGGTCGCCGGGGTGTGGCCTGAAGGTCGCTTCGGCCATGCAGGGAGCATTGTAGCGGCGAACGGACGCGCGTCGACACGGAGGCGTGTCTTGACCCCCGGGTGCCCATCGGCCATATTGAGCGTGACGCCGTCGCCCGGGTGATGCTTCCGCGAGGGACACTGCCGGGCCGGCGCGATCGAAGCAGGGAGAGGTGTCCGAGCGGCTGATGGAGCTGGTTTCGAAAACCAGTGTGCGCGCAACCGTACCG
>CAYVVX010000874.1:0-2069 GCA_964455315.1 uncultured Planctomycetales bacterium
TCCTGGGCATCAACCTGGTCTGGGCGGCCGTGCGGGTGGTGTTCATCGACTTCTTTTCGTTCTTCCTGCGCATGTTCCTCGATCTCAAGATGGCCTTCCTGTCGGTCGCCGCGGCGGTGGTTGTCTTTGGACTCGTCGTCTGGCTGGGCTTTGGGCGGGTGGCCGGCGCCGTCCTGCCCAAGCCCAAAGAAACCCCGGAGGGTGGCGAGCCGGGCATCTACCAGAAGCTGTGGGTGGCCGGGATCCACAAATTCCCCGGCCTAGGCCGCGAGTTCATGCCGCCACTGGACGAGGGTTCATACCTCTACATGCCCACGGTCATGCCCCACGCCAGCATCGGGACCGCGCTGGACGTGATCTCCGCACAGGACAAAGCCATCCGAGCCATTCCTGAGGTGGAGAGCGTGGTGGGTAAGCTGGGCCGGGCGGAGACGGCCATCGACCCGGCGCCCGTCTCGATGGTCGAAACCGTCATTCTGTACAAGACGGAGTACAAGCGCGACCCGCAGACCGGCGAACTGGTGCTTGACGAGAACGGCAAGCCCATCCGCCAGTGGCGGGACCACATCAAGAGTCCCCAGGATATCTGGGATGAGGTCCAGAAGGCGGCGGAGTTCCCGGGGGCCACTGGCGCGCCCAAGCTCCAGCCGATCGCCGCCCGGCTGGTCATGCTGCAGTCCGGCATGCGCGCCCCCATGGGCATAAAAGTGCTCGGCAACAAGCTCGAGGAGATCGAAGAGGCCGGGTACAAGCTCGCCGAGGTGCTCAAGACGGTGCCCACCGTCGCCGCCGACGCGGTTATTCCCGACCGCGTGGTGGGCAAGCCGTACCTCGAGATCGACATCGACCGTGAGTGGATCGCCCGCTACGGCGTGAACATCCGGGACGTGCAGGACGTGATCGAGATTGCCATGGGCGGTATCCGGGCCACCACCACGGTCGAAGGCCGCGAGCGCTATCCCGTCCGCGTGCGCTACTCGCGGGAGATCCGCGACGACGTGGAGTCGATGGAGCGCATCCTGGTGCCCGGCAGCGGGCAACAGCAGATTCCGCTCAGCCAGGTGGCCACGATCGAATACGTTCGCGGCCCACAGGAGATCAAAAGCGAAGACAACTTTCTGGTTTCCTATGTGCTCTTCGACAAGCGCCCCGGCTACGCGGAGGTGGACGTGGTCGAGGAGGCGGATCGCGTCATCAAACACAAGCTGGCCACCGGCGAGCTGACCCTGCCGGCCGGCGTGCACTATAAGTTCGCCGGCAGCTACGAAAACCAGGTTCTCTTCGCAAAGAGACTCGCCATCGTATTGCCCCTGAGCCTGTTCCTGCTGTTCATGCTGCTGTACTTCCAGATGCGCTCCGTCCCGCTCTCGCTGATCGTGTTCACCGGCATCCCGGTGGCCTGGGCGGGCGGCTTCATCGGCCTGTGGCTCATCGCCCAGCCGTGGTTCTTCAACTTCGAGGTCTTCGGCCACAACGTGCGCGACCTGCTGCATTTCGGGACGTATAACCTCAGCACGGCCGTGTGGGTCGGCTTCATCGCCCTGTTCAGCGTGACCACCGACGACGGCGTCGTGCTGGCCACCTATCTCAATCAGGAGTTCGAGCGGCGGCCGGTCCGCGGCATCCGCGATATCCGGGAGGCAGTGATCTCTGCGGGTACCAAGCGTGTTCGGCCGTGCCTGATGACTTCCGCCACGCAGCAGCCGCCCGACAGCCCCCGCCGTACCATCGAGCTGCTGTCGCTCTTTGTGTTGCCGACCTGCTACTGTTTGATGAAGGAGATCCTCTGGCGCAGCGGCGTGCGCAAGGGCCACTTCATTGAAGCCAAGCCTACACCAGCGATCGCATGACCGCGCAGCAGGCTCATGATGGGAACAAAGCATGTGAAAATGCAATGTACACCGACTGCCCGAGTGCTCTGTTGTATAGCGGCCGTTCCGCTGCTCGCGCTAGCCCAACCTTCGCACGAAATCGAGATCTTTGAGCGTCGAGCGGCGGTGGCGCGGGTGCAGGGGCTGATTTCGGGCCGAACGGGCGTGTAGTGCCGACCTACCCTCTTGCGGAGGCGG
>CAYVVX010000875.1:0-2061 GCA_964455315.1 uncultured Planctomycetales bacterium
CGCCGCTGTCGCGACGGGGCTGTCGAGTCACGCATCCGTGATCCGGGCTGGCTGTGTGTACGGGCTCAGGCCATCTCGCGCGAGAGCTGATGCAGGTACTGGGTGATGGGCACGTTGGAGGTACAGGCGTCCTCGCACTTGCCGCAACTGGTGCACACCCTGGACGGGTTGTACCCGGCGATCTGGTAGAGCTCGCGGGCCAGTTCCTTCTCGTTGTACTGGTGGATGTAGGCGTGGTAGCGAACCATGTCGGTGACCGCGATGTGCTCGGGGCAGCTCGTCTCGCAGTCGCCGCACAGGTGGCAGGTGCCGCCCATCTCCAGCTTGACCAGCGCCCGCAGCTCGCGTTTGGCGGCCGCGCTGAGCTTGACCGTGGCCAGGTTGAGATCCTTCTCCATCTCATCGTTGTTCTTCATGGCCGCGATGCAGGCGTCGACGAGGCCGTCGGTGAGGTTGAGCATCCACAGCTTGGCCCGCTCCCACTCGTTGTATTCCTTGCCGTCGGTGAGGCTCTTGAACTTCTCCTCGCGCCCGTCGACCGGGCGGTTGGCGATGCCCTTGGTCTTCATGGCCACGATGCCGACGTCCTGCTTCTTGAGGGCGGTGAGCTCGGGCTTGAGATCGTCGAAGCTCTCCGGGTTCACGCCGGGCATGATCAGGTCGATCTTGAACGGGCCGCGCTTGTTGGCTTCCACGGCCGCGGCCAGCACCGGCTTCTGATGCTTGTGCGTGCTGAAGCCGAAATGCTTGACCTTGCCGGCCTTGTGGGCCTTCTCGTAGGTGTCCCACAGTTCGACGCAGTCGAAGATCCAGGGGATTTCGACGCCGTGGACGAAGTAGCAGTCGACATGGTCGGTGCCCAGGCGCTCAAGTGATTCGTCGAGCTTGCGGCCGTACAGCTCCGCGATGCGCTTGCCCGCGGGGCGCAGGTCGGGCTTCTCGGAGGTGTCGGCCTGCTTCTTGACCGCCTGGTTGTGCAGTTCGAGCAGGTCGCCGTCGCCGGTGCCCAGGTAGGCCTTCATGGCGTCGCGGAACGCCTCCTGCACCTTCTCGTCGACCTTGCTGAAGCCGCCGACGTCGGTGGCCTTGCTGGTCACCCAGCATTGATCGCGGAACTTGGCCAGGAAGGGTTTCAACTCGACTTCCGAATTGCCGTAGCCTCTGGCGGTGTCGAAGTAGTTCATGCCCCGCTGCAGCATGCGCCGCCAGGCGGTCTCGTCGCCGGCCCAGCCGTTCACGATGCGGCTGGCCATGAAGTTGGTCCGGCCCAGCCGGCGGTACTCCATGTCCGGCGACTTGCCGCGCCAGATCAGCTTCTCGGGATCGACTTTCGGCGGCTTGACCGCCGCGTCGTCCTCCTTGCCGCGCAGCCGGGCGGCGCCGGTGGCGACCACACCCACACCGGCGGCGGTGCCCTTGAGAAACTTGCGGCGGTTGAGCGCGTGCTGATCTTTTGGCATCGACAGGCTCCTTGACTGGCGGGGGTTCGCCATTCGTTATGCGACAGGCAGCAACGGTTTCCGGCCCGTTGATCAAAGAGTATACCCGGCCTGCGACCGGCGGGGCAAGGGGATTATCGGGCCTGGGCAGAGGTTTCGGACGGCGGCGGCGGACGGGGTACCGCGGTGACCACGGCCCGCAGGAACTCGCGGTCGTCGCTGATGGAGGCTTTCTCGAGGAGCCGGCGGATGTAACCGTTGCTGACTTCGGCGAACTGCGCATCCATCAGCTTGTCGACGATCTGCTTCTGGGCGTCCTCGAAGGAGGTGGTACTGGCCGGGGTGGTGGTTCCGCACTTGATCAGGAAGAGGGCGTCGGTGGCCTCGACGATGTCGCTGACCTGGCCGGCGGACATCGTGAACAGCACGTCGGAGGCTTTGGCCCAGCGCTGCACCAGCGTGCCGGGGTTGACTTCGCCCCAGGCCCCGCCCTTGGTGGCGTTGATGCCCTTGGAATACTTCCTGGCGGTGTCCTCGAAGGAAGCGCCGGTCCGCAGTTCGGCCTGTGCCTCCACCAGACGGGCCCTGGCCTGGGCCCGGGCGTCGGCAAGTTCTTCCGGCG
>CAYVVX010000876.1:0-2055 GCA_964455315.1 uncultured Planctomycetales bacterium
GGGGGTATTCACGGATCCAGTGTCCGCTGCCGCGGCAGGGTGGGGGAGCATTCCTGGCAATCAGAATGAGAAGCTTGGCGCCAATATCAGCACCAAGCTTCAGGTGAAATTCGGCACTGCCGACGCGATCTGGTCTCCCAGCTCATTGGCACCCGCCGGCGGAAACGGCTCAGGCGGCACGGCGGATGGTGGCGTCGGGACCGTCACGATACGTACAACTACAGATACGAACGTAAACCGGCCAGGCTACTGGTCCACCAACTCAGGCCTGCTCATGGAGCTGGACAAAACCACCCATGCGGCGCGCTTTGGAACCTCGAATCCCGACACCGATGTTGCCCGGCTCATATGGAATTGGGATGCCGATGCCGGCCATGTGTCCAGCTGGCAAATCCTGCTTAATACATCCTTATTGGACCGGCTCGCCCCTGGCACGTTTACGGGCAAGTCTCCAGGGGCGGGGAATCTGGCTATTATGACTGTGCAGAATGGAGATGGTGGGTATACTGATGCCTTAATTCGGGTTCCCGCCGCCGTCGTCCCCGCCCCCGGCGTGGCCCTGCTCATGGGTTTCGGCGTCGGCCTAGTCGGCTGGTTCCGGCGTCGCCTGGTCTGAGGCTGTGATCGCCTGTCCGCGAGGGCAGGCAACTGAGTGTGAGGGAGATCACATCACCCCGGCAGGGCGCACCTGCCAAGGTGACGGCTTGCGTCGGATGGCGGCGGATCACGGTCAGCGGGAATCCCGTTGCCGCGGCCGCCGGCCGGTGGCCGACCGGGGAAAAATCGGAGTCAGCCGCCTCGCTGGCCGTTCCGATCGCCGGAGCCCGAGGTTTTGTCGGCGTTTGGCTTTGTAAAGGTTGCTTCTGCAATGGTTTGCAATCAGGACACATGCGAATCCAGCCGCCACTTTCTTCGCGTGGATGTGCCCTTTTTCCATTGTATTTGCATGCGGGCGCGGTATAATCGGTCCTTGCGTCAGGGGTATCGCGCGTCGGAGGTGTGGATCAGATCCACCCCCGTCCGCTGGGGATGAATCGTGCGGGAAGCTCTTGCCAGCCTGATGCTCCTCTTCGCGGCGACGGCCGTCGCCCGCGCCGATATGGCCCGGGAGCGGTTCGACCGCGCAGCGCTGCACGCACCTTCACCCGAGCGCGTCTCCGCCCTGGTGGTCACCTCCGCCTGCCGGCAGTTCGACGCCGAAAGTGCGGCCCGTGCCATCACCCTCGACAGACCGATCCAGGCGTCCGCGGGTGCCACCTTTTCGCCTTCCGCTTTGCTCTTCCGCATGGCCTACGGCATGCCCGCTGCTGCGGCATCACAGGATGCCGAACGATCTGCCCAGGCGGGTCATTTACTGGGTGATCCGGCTTCGCCGGGCAACACCTTCTCCCTGCCGCCGGCTCCCGACGGCGACACCCTGTGTCTCTCCGGCCTGCTGAGCCTCGGCGCCCTGCAGACCCTCCGCCGGGCCCGCCACGTGCATCTGCATCTGCCCGAGTGGTACCACGCCGACGCCGCCCACCACCAGGTCGGCCACACCGTGGCCCTCGACCCCACCCTCGGCGTTTCTCTTCAAGCGGTCTGCCCGTTCGAGCTCCCCTCCGATCTCAACCGTCCGACCGTCCTCCGACAGCGCCCCTGCGACATCCCCCTGCGCTGTGAATCCCAATCCACCCTCCTCACCGAAGCCCCCCGCGGGCCTCCGACGAACTAGCAGCGGGCGGTACTCATCACCGCTTTCCACCTTTTCATTCCAGGAAGAACTTTGTTGCTAGTCGAGTCATGGAATGTATTCTTGGCCTTTTGGCCATGAGGAGAAAAGTGAGATGTTCATAAGAAAAACAGCACTGCTCACATCGCTCGTGCTGATCGCTGCTTCGTCGGTTTTCGCCGATTTCACCGGCGGGGCATTCAAGTGGAACGGCAAGGATTTCTATGCCGTAGCGAGGGTCGACCTTGATCCTCTCAGTGGCTCGGTGTCTGGCGGTGCGTTTACCGTGAACCTGTTGCAGGGAACTCTGACCCCGTCCATCTACAGCAGTGCGACGCCATCGG
>CAYVVX010000877.1:0-2055 GCA_964455315.1 uncultured Planctomycetales bacterium
CAGGAGATCGAAAATGCCAACTACCGGTACCGGGCGGACGGACATGAATCGGCGGCAGTTTCTCACCGTGGCGGGTTCCGCCGCGGCCTTGCTGGGCGGGGGAGCGGCGAAGTTGCTCGCGGCGGAGGAAGGGACCGGTGCCGGGGTCACCCGTGGCAGCGGGTTCCGCATCGCCCATCTCACCGACATCCATGTGCAACCGGAGCTGCGCGCGGATGAGGGCATGCGTGCGTGCCTCGAAGCGATCCACAACCTCAAGCCGCGACCGGACCTGATCCTCACCGGTGGCGACCTCGTGTTCGACATCCTGGCGGTCGGCGACACCCGGGCCAAAGCGCTTTTCGACTTGTACATCCGGCTCTGCAAGGACAGCGACATTCCCATCCGCCAGTGTGTCGGCAACCACGACGTATTCGGATGGAGCTCCAAGGGCAAGATCGCTCCCGACCATGTCAGCTACGGCAAGAAAATGGTTCAGGAGCGGCTGGACCTGCCCCGGACCACGTACAGCTTCGATCATAAGGGCTGGCACTTCTGCATGATCGACGACATCCAGCCGACCCGGGGCGACGGGTATGAAGGCGGGATCAGCGAGGCCGATCTCGACTGGCTGGATAAGGATCTGGCCGCGGCCGCGGGTGCACCGACGTTGATCTGCGCGCATATTCCCATTCTCAGTGTGGCCGTGTTCCGCGGCCAGGATGCGACCAACGCTCCGCATCATCAGATCAGCAAGGGGTTGGTGTGCCGCAATCCGAAGCCGATCCTCGAGCTGATGCGCAAACACCATGTTCCGGCGGTGCTCACCGGGCATCTGCACCAGAACGAGTACATCAAGTACGACGGGACCACGTACATCGGCGAAGGGGCGGTGTCAGGCGGCTGGTGGAAGGGCGCCCACCTGGGCAACCCCGAAGGCTACGGCGTGGTTGACCTGCACGCGGACGGCACCTTCAGCCACGAGTACGTCACTTACGGATGGAAGGCAAAGGCGTGACCGGCACGGTCCGGTCGGATGGCGCGGTGGCTTTGGCGGGCTGTTCCAGCAGGACGAAGCCGCGCCGCTCGATCCAACCGCGCATCTTCTCGCCGAAAGCGACGGGCCGCGCCGCCGCCGGATCCTGCGCCGCTTCCGCAAGGGCCTGCTGCCACAGCCGCCAGGCGGAGCCCCTGCCCGGCCTGCCGGAGCGGATGCGCCGCCACTGTTCACGGAGCGGCGGGCGCTGAAAGCGGTGCAGGCGCAGGCGCACCGGCCCGCCGTCAACTCCGGTCACTTCCATGTCCATCTGCTGGTGCCAGTGATCACGCGGTGGGGGGGCGGGTTGGTACGCGAACACCGAGTCGAAGCTCTTGAAGCCCTGGTTGCGGAACACGGTGATGAAGCGGTCGTCGAGGGTCACCCCGCGCACGCGAATGTAGCGCCCCGCGGGGTCGCCGCCGGTGTCGCCGCGACGTTCGCTGAGCCGTTTGAGGATCCGCCCTCCCCAGCCGAGCCGGGCGGTGAGCGCGGCTCGCTTCGCTTCGCGGGTCAGTCCGGAGACGCCGCTGTAGGCATGGGCCAGGCGGATCAGATCGGTGCGGGCCATCCGCTCCAGGGGCAGCGACTTGATCATGCGGATCAGGTCGCGGCGGCGCGTGCCGGCTGAGCCGGCCGCGTGCACCTCGGCGAGGGAAAGCATGTGCAGCCGCGGCGTCGCGGGGGGAAGCGAAGGGGCGTCATCGACGATCAGGTGTCCGGCGGAGGCGTCCGGCCAGCGCAGGCGCCGGTCGTGAAGCCCGCGGATCAGTTCGCCCAGTTCCCGCAGCAGCGCACGGCGGCGGGCGAGCCCGGGACGCGCGGTCGCGTCCACAGCGGCTTCCAGAGCCTGATAAAGGTTCTGCCGCCCGGGCAGCGCTTCCAGCAGCACAAAGCCCTGGTGGGGCAGCAGCCAGCGCGTGCTCAGACCGTATCCGACCGCCCGGGCCGCCGGGAGCCCCGCATCGGCCAGCTTCCCGGCGTTGATGAACTCGTCGCGCGGCCGGCCCGCGGGCAGCCGCCCGGAGCGCAGCCTGCGC
>CAYVVX010000878.1:0-2048 GCA_964455315.1 uncultured Planctomycetales bacterium
CAGAATCGAACGCCACCAGTGGCCCTTGCCCCTGGGCAGGGTGCCCTCGGGAAGCACCTTGACGGTTTCGTCGGCGACCATGTCGCCGTCGGTGTCGCGGGTGCGGTGGACGGCGCCGCCGAGGGAGTACCAGAGCCAGCCGTCGTGCCAGCAGAGCCCGTGGACGCTGGGGCCGGCCTCGTTGAAGGTGGTGACCTTGTCGAAGTAGCCGTCGCCGTCGGTGTCGCGGCAGGCCTTGATCCTGCTGTCGCTGGGGACGCTGACGTAGAGGATGCCGTCGGGGCTCATGGCCATGAAGCGGGGGGTGGTGATGGAGGCTTCGACGATGCTGAGCTGGTAGCCGTCGCGGACTTCCACGCCGGCGGGCACCTGGGGTCGGTCGTCGGCGAAGGCGGATGAGCCCGGCAGGGTCATGGCGATTCCCAGGGCGACCCGTCCGCAAGCGGTCATGTTCATGCGCGGTATCCTGTGTCCTTAGAGTCCAAGAGGGAAATCATGGGCGTGGGCTTCCGCGGCCCGTCAGGAGGGGGCATTATAGAAGAGTGGCAGGCGGCATGCCACCAGGGTGGTTGGCCGGTGCGGGGGCGGGCCGTATAATGACGCGCAGGCCCAGGTATCACGGTTACTCTGGCACACGTTGAACCGCTTCGCGACCACCTCGGCTTCAGTTTCGACTGAATCCGGCGGGCGGTGATGGTGTTTCCGGGACTCGACGACAGGCAGGATGACGCATGGCCACCAAGGCTGTAAAGGTTGAGGCGATCAAGAAGGCCAAGGACGGCCTGGACGTGTGGGACGACATTCACCGCTACGCGGCGGGCGGCGACTACGGCGCCATCGTGGCGGAGGACTTCGAGCGGCTCAAATGGTACGGCGTGTACCGGCAGAAGCCCAACGACGGCCACTTCATGGTGCGGATCAAGATCCCCGGGGGGGCGCTGAGCGCGTTCAAGCTGCGCGAGATCGGGCGGATGGCGCAGCGTTATGCCCGCAACTTCGGCGACATCACCACCCGGGAGGATGTCCAGTTTCACTGGATAACGGTGAAGGATCTGCCCGACATCCTGGACACGGTGTACAACAAGCTGGGCATGTACCAGGAGTTCTCCTGCGGCGACGCGCCGCGGAACGTGACGGCCTGCCCGCTGGCGGGGCTGCTGGCCGATGAGATCGTGGATGCCGGAGGGGTGGCCAGGGCGGTGTCGGACATGTTCCGGGCCGGCGGCAAGGAGTTCAGCAACCTGCCGCGGAAGTTCAAGACGGCGGTGTGCGGCTGCCCGATTCACTGCGTGGCGCCGCAGATCAACGAGGTGGGGCTGTTCGGCGTGCAACGCGAGCGCGGCGGCAAGGTGGAGCGCGGTTTCGGCCTGTGCATCGGCGGCGGGCTGCGCGATACGCCGTTCTACGGGCCGTCGCTGCGCGTGTTTCTGAAGCCGGATATCGAGCTGATCACCGATGTCTGCCGGCGGGTGGCGAATGTATTCCGCGATACGGACTCGCTGCGGCAGGGGCGGCTGCGGGCCCGGCTGAAGTTCTACGTGGCCGAGATCGGCTGGAAGGCGTTTCGCGACCGGCTGGAGGAATACCTCGGGTACGAGCTGGATCATGATGACAGCATCGTCGGGCCGGCGGGCGTGACCAACAGCGATCACCTGGGGGTCGGGAAGCTGAAGAACGGGCTTTCGTATGTGGGCGTGCCGGTGGCCCGCGGGCGGCTGAGCGGCGATGACATGATCCGGCTGGCGGACCTGGCGGAGAAGTACTCGGCCGATCCGGAGCGGCAGCTTAATACCACGATCAAGCAGAACATGCTGCTGTTGAACATTCCGCCGGAGAAGACGGCCGACCTGGTGAAGGAACTGGAGGAGATGGGGCTGCCGCCGGGGGCGCACAGCCTGCGCGGGCAACTGATCAGTTGCACGGGCACGCAGTTCTGCAACCTGGCGGTGGTGGAGACCAAGGATCGGGCCAAGCGCATCCTCGACTACCTCGAGGAGCGGTTCCCGATGGACGAGCCGCTGTTCATCTCGGTGACCGGCTGCCCGAAC
>CAYVVX010000879.1:0-2034 GCA_964455315.1 uncultured Planctomycetales bacterium
AGGTAGATGCGGCGGACCTTGGCGTCGTTGATCAGCTCGCGCGGCGCGCCCTCGGCGATGACCGAGCCCTCGTGGATGATGTAGCTGCGGTCGGTGACGGCCAGCGTCTCGCGCACGTTGTGATCGGTGAGCAGGATGGCGATGCCGTGCTCGGAGCGCAGGCGGGTGATTTCCTTCTGCAAACCTTCCACCGCGATGGGGTCCACGCCGCTGAAGGGCTCGTCCAGCAGGATGAGCTGCGGCTCGGTGACCAGTGCCCGGGCGATCTCCAGTCGGCGGCGCTCGCCGCCGGAGAGGCTCTTGGCGATCTGCCCGCCCAGGTGGCTGAGCCCGAACTGCTCCAGCAGCGTGTCGGCCCGATGATTCCGCTCCCGCCGGCGAAGCCGCATGGTCTCCAGGATGGCCATCAGGTTCTGCCGCACCGTGAGCCGCTGGAAGATGCTGGGCTCCTGGGACAGGTAGCCGATGCCGCGCTGGGCCCGCTTGTACATGGGCAGCGAGGCGATGTCCTCGCCGTTGAACAGTACCCGCCCGGCGTTGGGGGTGATCATCCCGATGGTGATGCGGAAGCTGGTGGTCTTGCCGGCCCCGTTTCGCCCCAGCAACCCCACGATTTCACCATGGTGGACGCTGTAGCTGACCCGGTTGACCACGGTACGGGTGCCGTATCGCTTGACCAGGTCGATCGTTTCCAGAAGATTGACAGACGTTACCATCGCAATCCTCGCCGCTGTTCCCGGGACAGGGACCAAAGGGTGGACAATGTGTTGAAAACCTCCAGGCCGTGGCGAAATTCCGCCAGGAGCCCGGCAGGAGGGAACTGCCCAACGCCAGGTCGGACATGATCCCATTGCGGCAAGACGCGCAGTCCTAAGCCCATTTTTTTTAACAGGTTATATTCCCTATGGCCGGATACACGCTGGAATTCGGCCCCTTGCCGGTGCGCGAATTGCCGCTCGGACAGGCGTCCGCTCGGGCCCGGCCGGTCTGTTGAGCCGTTGTGGATAACATGACGAAAACCCATCAGCGAATCCACCGCATGCGGCCAAAGTTGGGGATTACCCCGATTCCCCCAGCCCAGCTTGGACGGTATCCCGCCGGCCAGTAGACGAAGAAGGCCTGACCGATCAACTGGTCGCCGGGCACGGTGCCCACCTGGTAGTCTTCCCCGCGCTCGCGCAGGTGGGGTCCGGGCCCGCCCCAGAGCCGCGAATCCATGCTCGAGGGACTGTTGTCGCCCAGCATGAAGTACTCGCCCTCGTAAGGACGGCCGTTTTCGCGCAGCAGGATCGGGCGTCCGGCCGTTCCCCAGCCGGGCTGCTGGTAGAAGGGGTTGGACCGACCGGCCTCGGCGGCGCCGGTTCGTTCAAGCATGGGGGAAGTGTAGTACACGTCTCGTTCGAGGGTCAGGTGCCGCAGGCGGCATTCCATCTGTCGGCCGCCGATGGCGACGGTGGTCGGCTCGACCACCTTTCCACCGTCGTTGCCCTTCTCGGCCTCGGTGAGAAACCGCTTCATGCGGTCGATGGTCGGGTAGTACTCGTCCGCGGCGGTGACGAGCACCTCCTCGCCGCCGATACGCAGCGCTACCCGGTAGTCGATGTTGGAGAATTCGACCTCGACGGCTTCACCCGGTGCGAAGGGGTCCCGTTCGCGGGAGTCGAGCTTGATCTGACGCCCGGGGCGAGTGAGGTCAGGACCCTGGAGGCTGAGTTTGCCGTCGAGCCTGATCTCGGCGGTAAAGAGATCCTTGTCACGGGACAATTCGAGGACGAGGGCGCCTCCCTGGTTCTCACCGGGGAACCACACGAACCGGAGGCGGACATCACCGACGTAGTTGGCCGGGGCATCGGGGCCGCGACTGGGATCGTCCGTGTTGTAGGCGTAGAAGTCGGTGATCTCCTTGCCCGCGAAGTGGATCTTGAGCAGTCGATCGGAATTCGAGGAAAAAGTCACCTCGCGCTGGTGGGTGTCCCAGGCACCGTTGTCCTCGACCGGTGCCCAGCCGACCTGTGCGCCGCTGCGCAGGAGCTT
>CAYVVX010000880.1:0-2023 GCA_964455315.1 uncultured Planctomycetales bacterium
GGAAGAACGGCCGCTCCCGGTTCCGGTCGATGAACCGGACCGCCCGCTCGGTGTACCACCTCGTGAGCATGTTCTGGTCGTCATGGGTAACCCGGGGATTGACGATCCTGGCGTTCTCCAGCAGCGGCAGATGGGTCCAGCGCTTGAAACGCTCGTCCATGGGCAGGTCAACCACGTCGGGATGATAAGGCCACATGTCGTTGGAGTACGGCAGCCCGAAATACTCATCGAAGCCATGCTCGGTGGGCAGGAATTTGGGATGATGGCCGAGGTGCCACTTGCCGTAGCACGCGGTGGCGTAGCCTTTCTGCCGGCAGATCTCCGCGAGGGTGGTTTCATCGGCGTTGATGCCATGCTCCGCCCGCGGACCCAGCGCACCGAGGATGCCGACGCGAAGGTTGTAGCAGCCGGTCATCAGCGCGGCCCGCGAGGCGGAGCACACCGGTTGGCTGACATAGAAGTTGGTGAACAGGCGGCCTTCCCCGGCCAGGCGGTCGAGATTCGGGGTCGGATACCCCCGGGCCCCGAACGGCCCGATGTCCGCGTAGCCCATGTCGTCCATGAAGATGATGATGAAGTTCGGCAGGCTTCGGGCTTCCTGAGCGCCCGATGCCGCCAGGACAACAGTGCAGACAACGGCGGCCACCGCCGGCAACAGTCTCATCGGGATTCCTCCATCACCCTGGGAGTTCAGGAACTGATTGTACAGGAATGTACGAGTCGATCCAGAAGGGCTGAACCGAGCAGGGGGACTACTGCGGAACGGATAACAGGTTTGTCAGGAACAATTCATGAGACTGTCAATGGCGCGGGGCTATGATCGGGCAGGAACATTGGGAACGCCTGGAGTATTTGCTGGATGTCGGCGGCCGGCACTGAAGGGATTCATGACTGGTGAGATCAACGCGGCCCCGGCTTCGGGAGTTTCTTCCCGCTCCTCCCTCCCGAAGCCGCGCCGCTTTTGCCGGCCCGGCTGCGAACCGGGTCAGCCCATAAACCGTGCAAGTTGGTTTGAGCAGCGTATCCTCTTCAAGGAGGCAGGACACATGAAAAATCGAATGTTGTTGTTGATGATGGCGATGATCCTCGGTACCGGAGCCATCCTGGGCTCGGACTGCCGCATCGAGGCGGACACCGATGATGACGATCTCGACGAGATCTTCAAGCCGGTTGTGACTTCGCAGGTCGAAGGTTCAGGCGAGATCCCGATCTGGTCCGCGTTGGTCGGATGATCTTCCCGTGTTGCCGGGGATGATTCAAGCCGGGTCTGCATTGCATCTCCGCGGGTGTGATGGAGACCCGGCTGTTTTTTTGCTGTCGGAGTGTTCTTGATCGGTCCCCGCCCTGAGAAGATCGGTTCAACGGCGTGGGCCAGAGACAGGAGAACCATCATGGCCATGTGTTCCGCGGCATTATTGTTGGGCACAGCGCTGTCGGGTTTGGTGGGCTACAGCGGAATGTTCATCACACTGGGGCCGCCGGCGAGAGCCGCCTTCAGCTATTGCCTGGCTTCGTGCCTGCTCAGTGCGGCGTGGGGCCTGATTCGCGGGCGCGGACCGTCCGTGCGGAGGTGGAGGGCATGAGTCGGCGCCCGGCGCGGCGAATTCCCGCCTCCCGGCTGGAGAGGCGGCGATCCTGGCCATCACCGGTTATCATGACCTGCCGACTCCGCGCCCGTGAGGTGGCCGGTATCCACCGGGGTCGCTGGTCGTCAGTCTCACATGACGAGGATGGCCATGTCCACGACATCGACCCGTCGCGCGTTCCTGTCCACCTCCGCGGGCACTGCCGCCGCGCTGGCCGCGGGCGCGTCGCTGGTTTCCCCCGGGGTCCGGGCCGCCGACAGGCCGTCCGGGGCGAACGAGAAAGTTGTCATCGCCATGATGGGCATCGGGCGGCGGGGCAAGTGGCTGCTCGGGGAGGAGCTGTGCCGCCGCAACGACGTCGAGATCGCCTACCTGTGCGACGTGGATGAATCGCAGCTTGCCGAAGGCGCGAAGCTGGTCGCGTCCCTGACCGGCCG
>CAYVVX010000881.1:0-2019 GCA_964455315.1 uncultured Planctomycetales bacterium
TGCCAGGACGACACCCTGGGCCACCGTGAATGAGCAGCACGACTTCGCCCACCAGTTCCGGCTCGACGACCTGCGGCCTGCCACCGAATACCACTACCGCGCCGAATCCCAGCCGCTGTCCGACAGCCAGGCCCAGGATCCCGGCCACCAGCACGCCCCGCTCAATGGCCGCTTCAGGACCCCCGCCACCCCCGATCAGCGTGTGCCGGTCACCTTCACCGTCGTCACCGGCCAGGCCATCCGCGACCTCGACCACCCCGATGGCTTCAACATCTACCCGGCCATGCTCAAGCTCCGCCCGGATTTCCACGTTCTCACCGGCGACACGGTCTACTACGACAACGATCCGCCCAACGCCCTGACCATCGCCGGCGCCCGCTTTCACTGGCAGCGCATGTACGGCCTGCCCCGCTTGGTCAACTTCCATCTGCAGATCCCCGCCTACTGGGAGAAGGACGACCACGACGCCTGGCTGAATGACTGCTGGCCGGGCGGGGCATTCCGGTCGCTGCTCCCGGTGGGACTCAAGTTCACCTTCGAGGAAGGACTGGAGATCTTCCGCGAGCAGGTACCCATGAGTGAGAAGACCTACCGCACCTTCCGCTGGGGCAAGGGCCTGCAGATCTGGCTGACCGAAGGGCGCGACTTCCGCTCGCCGAACACCGACCGCGACTCACCCGAAAAGACCATCTGGGGTGCCGAGCAGCTCGCCTGGCTCAGGCGCACGCTGCTGGAAAGCGACGCCGACTGCAAGATCCTGATCAGCCCCACGCCCATCGTCGGGCCCGATCGCCTGAGCAAGACCGACAACCACGCCAACAGGAGCTTCGCGCATGAGGGCGATGCCTTCCGCGCGTTCATCGCCGAAAACATGCCCGACAACTTCTTCGTGGTCTGCGGAGACCGCCACTGGCAGTATGTCTCCACGCATCCGGTGTCCGGCCTGCGCGAGTACTCCTGCGGCCCGGCCAGCGACCAGCACTCCGGCGGCACGCCCGGATTCGATCCCGCGTATCATCTCTTCCACCGCGTGGGCGGCGGCTTCCTCTCCGTCCACTATGAACCGCCCGCGGAGGAGACCGCCGCGGTGGTGAACTTCCGACTGCATGATGTCGACGGCAACCTCGTCTATCGGCACGACGTCCCGCTCAAGCCCGCCGGCATCACCGCCAACCCCCTGCCCCGGGCGGAGCTGTCTCCCGGCCGGCACGGTCCCTACACCATGAAGGCGGTGGTGCATGAGCAGGTGATTCTGCCCTACCTGGTCCATCTGCCCCAGGGTTACGACACGCAGGCCGACAAGGCCTGGCCGCTGATCCTCTTTCTCCACGGCGCCGGAGAGCGCGGCACCGACACCACGAAGATCGCATCCCTGGGCCCGATGGGTTACGCCCAGGCCCACGACGATTTCCCCTTCGTCGTCGCGGCGCCGCAATGCCCGCTGATGGCCGACTGGTCCCCGAATACCCTCGTCGCGCTGCTCGATGAACTGGCCACGCGCTATCGCATCGACCCCGATCGCATCTACCTCACCGGCTTCAGCATGGGCGGATCGGGCACCTGGGAAACCGCCATCGACCATCCCGAGCGGTTCGCCGCCATCGCCCCGCTCTGCGGGCGGTTGATCCCGCTGCTGGGCTTCCGCATCTGGCAGACACCGGTGTGGTGCTTCCACGGGGACGCTGACGAAGCGGTGCCGGTGAGCAACTCCCGAGAGATGACCCGCCATCTCAAGAACATGGGCAACCCGGACGTCACCTACACCGAGTTCCCCGGCGCGGGCCACGGCATCTGGAACCAGGTCTACGGCGATCCGAAGCTCTACGAGTGGTTCCTGCAGCACAAGCGGAAATGACGCATCCCGCCCGATGATGTGCGACGGCCGGCCCCCGCGCCGGCTATCTCCGAGTAGCGGCCGGCCCCCGTGCCGGCCGTTTTCGGACATTTGATCTGTAGCGGCCGGCCCCCGTGCCGGCTATCCCCAAGTAGCGGCCGGCCCCCGTGCCGGCTATCCCCAAG
>CAYVVX010000882.1:0-2018 GCA_964455315.1 uncultured Planctomycetales bacterium
GAAACAGGCTGCCCTGCTCGATCTTGGCGAGGTTCACAACCACGCGGAGGTCATGGTGAACAACGGTCCGGCCCTGGTGGATCACTGGCCGCCGTACCGCTTCATCGTCTCCGATCAGCTCAAGCCGGGCGACAACCGTCTGAAGGTGGTGGTGCGTCGCACGCCGCAGCCGACGCTGGACGTGTGGTTCTATCAGCCGGGCTTGCCAAAGCTGACTGGGCCGGTGTCGCTGCTGCTCTGGACGCCGGAATAGGCGGTGGTTGCGCTGACGGGGGGAACGTGGGAGTGTCCGGCAGGGGGGGCGGACGCTGGAAAGCGCCGGCACAAAGATCGGACGCGGCAATGCACCCGTACAGGGGCCGGACGTGCGCGGCATGATCGCGGCGTCTGGCGCGGTCGTTGGGCCATACCACGCAGTCGCGACGGGTTACGCCGGGTCCGGGTCGGCCTTGAACTCCTGCTCCAGGATGGTCACGATCCGGGGAAAGTGCTCATCCAGGGCACAGTCGCCGCGATGGCGATGATGTTCGGCGGAACGGATGACCTCGCGAACCTTCTCCTGGTAGGGTTCCAGGGAATAGTCGCTGACCTGTCCGACCACCTCGATCAGGTCGTCCACCCGCATCACCAGCGGGCAGGCCGATTCGGACTGGTAGTCGCAGGCATCGACACCGGCCGCCTGGCGGCAGCGGGTGCAGATTTCGTCGCGCAGCCGGGTTTCAACGCGTCGGCGCAGGCGGCTCATGATATCGCTCCTGAGAGGTCGATTAGCGCCTGATTGTGGAGCATGCAGCGTGCCAGCCGGCACCTCGCGTCAGGCGGAGGGCGATGCGGGTGGCTGCGGCGGGGCGGGCGAGAGCGGCGACCGGTCCTGCAGTTGGAACAGGATGGCTGTGGCGGTGTACCAGGCGGCGATGAGGACCACGCCGGCGGCGACAAATCCCCAGGGAACCACACCGACCACCAGGTAGAACACGATGGGCAGGAGCACCGCGTTGATCAGCAGGAGCACGGTCTGCCATATCCGGACGCGCCAGATGCCGCGGATGGAGCCCGGCGCGGTGTAGATCAGCACGTAAGAGACCGGGTAATTGAAGGTCAGCGCCGCGAAGCCGATCGCGGTCGCGGGATGCACCCGCCACCACAGGATCACGGCGTAGATGACCACGACCGGTGGAACCGCCCGGGCGATGCCGCGGATCAGCAGCAGGCGGGACAAGGTGGCGGAACGGCGCGTCAGTGTGCAGGCCTTCCAGCAAGAAGCGGGCGATATCGGGCCCCGGTCAGCTCACCACCGAGCCGGCGGGGACATCGGACTCCGGCGACAGGAGAATGACGCGAGCCTTGTCCGGAGTGCTGGCGGCCAGGAGCATGCCGTTGCTCTCCTCACCGCGCATCATCCGCGGGGCCAGGTTGGCGACCACGATGATCTTTCTGCCCACCAGTGACGCCGGTTCATAGTGCCCGCGCAGCCCGGCACAGATCTGCCGCTGTTCCGTGCCCAGGTCGAGTTTAAGCACGATCAGCTTGTCGGCATTGGGGTGTTCGCGGGCCTCCAGCACCTCGGCGACGCGGAGATGCACCCTGGCAAAGTCATCAAACTGGATCTTATCGGTTGTTTCGCTCATGTCCGGCTCCCGCCTGGCGGTCTGTTTGATTGCTCATGTATGGGACGCTCGCCCGGTGTGAGTGTAGCCATCCGATGGTTGGGCGTCGAGCGGCGGACAGGGGTCCGAGAAAGCCGCCGCCTTCGCGCTGGGACGGACTTTTCCGACCCGCCGGTCGGTCCGCATCGTAAGTTTGCACAAGCCCCCCCCGTGAATGAGCGATGAACCTTCCGGGACCGTGTCGACGCGCGAGGTGTTCCGCACCGCCGGCGCCGTCGCGAGCAGGGGTTCTGAACGCACCACGCAGCGAGGTATCCGGGATGAAGATCCGCTTTCACCATCTGACGCTGGCCGGTTGTCTGCTCATCCTGGCGACGCCGCTGATCATCGGGCAGGGTTGCGATACCACCG
>CAYVVX010000883.1:0-2012 GCA_964455315.1 uncultured Planctomycetales bacterium
TCGACGAGGACGGGCTCACGGACAACACCGTGGTGGTCTTCTTCGGCGATCACGGCCGGGGGCTGCCGCGGGCCAAGCGCTGGACCTACGACTCGGGGATCCACATCCCGCTGCTGATCCGCTGGCCGGGCAGGATCAAGCCGGGCAGTGTGAATGACGAGTTGATCAGCATGATCGACGCGGGCCCAACCATGCTGTCCATCGCCGGGATTGAAACCTCGAAGCACATGCAGGGGCGGGCGTTCCTCGGCGAGCACAAGGCCGAGCCGCGCGATTACATCTTCGCGGCTCGCGACCGCATGGACGAGACCTACGACATCATCCGCGCCGTCCGCGACCGGCGCTACAAGTACATCCGCAACTTCAAGCCGGGCAGGCCCTACGCCCAGTACATCGGCTACATGGAGCTCATGCCCACCATGCAGGAGATGCGGCGGCTCAACAAGTCGGGCGAGTTGACCGGCGCACAGCGCATCTTCTTCCTGCCGGAGAAGCCGGAGGAGGAGCTGTACGACCTGGAGAGCGATCCGCACGAGGTGCGCAACCTGGCCGGCGACGCCGGGCATCGTGACGTGCTGGAGAAGATGCGCGGCGTGCTCGCGAAGTGGATGAAGGACACGAAGGATACCGGCTTGCTTCCCGAGGACGAGTTGAAGGAGCGCATGCGTCCCGGCGGCGTGTGGCAGACCACGAAGTCGCCCACGCTCACGGCGACCGGGGGTGAGGCCAGGGCGGGCGTCACGGTGAGCCTGAGTTGTGCAACCCCCGGCGCGTCCATCGCCTATCGTTTGGACCCGCCGGACGGTGCTGCCCGCCCGTCCGCGCAAGGCTGGAAGCTCTACAGCGAGCCGATCACCATCCCGCAGTCGGCGAAACTTCACGCCATCGCCTGCCGGCTCGGCTATCACGACAGCCCGGAAGTGGTGCTGTGGCCGGCCGCGAAATAGCCGTGCATCGCCGAAACACCCATTGAGCACACCGCCGCTCAGCGCTGCCGCTGCGGAACCGGCCGGGCGGTGCCGCCGCCACGACGAGTATCGCCACCTTCCCGGCGGACGGCTTCCGGCGTCCGGCCGACGGGCGGTTTGAACGCCCCGTGACCATCCTTCTGGATCGCCTGCAGCCGACCGATGCTTCCCTGGCAGGCCCGGGCGTCGCCGCGGACGATGAGCGTCTCCAGGGTCAGGGATTCGGAGATGGCCTTGATCAGTTGCATGCGCAGCGCATCGCGGTAGGCGGCGTCATCGGTGCCGTATCGCTCCTTGGCCTGCGGGGCCATGGGCAGCCTGGCCAGGTCCGCCTTCGCGCTGAGCAGCGCCGCCTGCAGCGCCTGCACCCGCTGCAGGTCATCCGCCTTCGAGGCGGCGTCGAATCGCGATCCATCCAATGCCTTGATGGCCTGGCCCGCCGATCGCATCGGTTCCTTGAGACCGCCTTCGCTCACTTCCGCGGGCCGGGTCGCCGGCGGTTCCGGCACGGGGTCCGGCTTTGTCGGCGGCTTGTCCGTCGAGCCGGGCTCCTCCTGCGTTCCCCGGCGGATGCCCCCCGAGCCGGTCCGCCCCGAATACCTCTGAACACCCGCGATGAACGCCTTCAGTTCGTCGCGGTCGATGAACTTGTCGCCGTTGGTGTCGCCCTCGGCGAAGAACCGGTCGGCCATCGCCGCGGGCAGTTCCTCCCGGGACAGCCGGCCGTCGCCGTCGGCATCGCGGGCCATGAACTGATCGATGAAGGCGTCGATATTGAAGCGGGGCCGCGGCGGTGTCGGCTGGGCGCCGCCGGCCGCGTTCTCATCGGTTCCTCCGCGCTGGACGTTTTGGGCGGCCACCGGCAGACCGGTCGCCAGCATCAGGAACGACAGGGACACGAGCATCTTCCGGCGTGACATCGAGGGGCTCCTTGCAGGGGCGGGCGACGGTGCTGTGACGGGGATACCGGCAGCGGCGTCCCGACCGCGATGGATGGGGTGTACCGGTGGCGGGGGAACAGGTCAAGCCCCGACCTGTCGGCGC
>CAYVVX010000884.1:0-2010 GCA_964455315.1 uncultured Planctomycetales bacterium
CCATCCCATGCCGCTCCGGTCCATGCACGCCGGACCCGACACCACCATCCGCCCCGGGTTTCCGTCAGCCGGGGTTCTGAACGCGGTTGTTATCGGTCCCTGCCTGGAGCAGCGATATTCATTTATCGTCCCAGAAGCGGGGGCTTCTTGATTCGGATACCCTGCCAGAGGCGACAAGGTTGCACATCGTACGCACCGCGCCACTTGTGAAAGCTCGAAGCCGGCAAGGCCTCCGTCAAATCTGACACACCGCACCGTGTAACTGTTGAACCTGAGCGTTCACCGTCTTCCCATATCCCGTAAAGCATAAGCCATGCCGGTCCATTTCGCCAACTGTGCCCCACACGAAATAACGGATCGGCGGGGTTTTGTCTTTTTCCCGTTCTACTTCTTACGCAAAATGATCCCTCGCCTGCACATTTTGCAGGCAGTGCCGCGCGAGCCCGTGCAACTCATGGCTGTCCACTGGGAAGTCGAATCACGCAAACCGTTCCATTCTCGCTTGAAGTCAGGGTCACGCTGCCGCCCAGGTCGCGGATGATGCCGTGGACGACGGCCAGCCCGAGCCCGGGATGTTCGCTGTCCAACTCGCCAAGTTGCCGCTTGGTGGAGAAGAACGGCTCGAACACGTGGACCATGGCGTCCGGGGCGATGCCGGTTCCGGTGTCGGTGATGGTCAGCACGACCTCATCGCCCTCCCGGGACAGGTCGAAGGTCAGGCCCCCGCCGTCTGACATGGCCTCGATCGCGTTGCCGGTCAGCGCTTCCAGCACGGTGAGCACCCGCTTGACGGGCATTTCGGCGCCGACTGCCTCCAGGTTGGTCGTGACGGCGATGCCCCGCGCGCTCATCGCGGGTTTGCCCTGCTCGATGAAGCGGCGGATGGTCTCGGTCAGATCCTGTCCGCGCTGGTCGCTCTGGTCGCCCTCGGCGAAGGTGAGCAGGCTCAGGGTCAGGCGGCTCATCCTGCCCAGGGAGGAGGAGGTGGCCTGCAGGGCGCGGCGGAGTACCTGCGGATCGTCGCTGCTGCCGGCGAAGTCGATCGAGGTGATGATACCGCCCAGCAGATTGTTGAAGTGGTGGGCCACGGCCCCGGCCATGGCGCCCAGGGCGGTCATCTTCTGGTGGTGGGCCCGTTCACGCTCGAGCTCGAGGCGGCGGGAGACATCGCGGACGTGAACCGACACGCCGATCCGCTGGCCGTCCTGGTCGACAATGGGGGAGATGGTGATGGCCAGGAAGCGCGGCTCGCCGGTGGCGTCGCGGTGAGGGAACTCGAGCTGGCGGACTTCGCCGTCATCCAGGGCGGTGCGGCAGAGCCGCTCGGCGAGCTCGCGACGCTCGCTGGGCACGACGGAGAGTATGGATTGCCCGATCATCGCCTCCGGCGAACCGCCGAAGACCCGGGTCGCGGCGGGGTTCCAGAAGGTGATGCGCAACTGCTGATCGGTGGCGATGAGGGGAACGCCGGCGTGCAGACACATCTGCCGCAGGACGTGATCATCGACCGGGCTGGGGGAGCTCAAACCGGCAAATCCTCCGGAACGGACCGAAACGGCGGCCAGCTCATCAGGGCTGCCCGCCCGCCTCGGTGCGAATCACCCGCGGGGTGATGAAATACATCGACTCCAGACGGCGCCCCTCGATGCGATCACACAACAGCAGCGAACCGACCAGGTGATCCGAGTCCCCGACCATCGGCGAGGGTCCGATGGCCAGGAATTCCCCGGGTCCGAGCCGGATGCGAAAGGCCAGTTCGCTGAGCACCCGGCTGGGCTGAACCAGATCCTCCGGCACGGTCGGTCGCAGGGCGAAGTGAGGCGGTTCGGGCCGGGGGGCCAGGATTTCGGGCATGACGTCCAGGAGCACCGCGGCGGGGTCCGCCGGGTCCAGCAGATACTCGATGCGAAACAGGTCGGAGCAGTCGCGGAAGGTCGCCCCCGCGGAACTGCCGTCGGATCGAATCAGGAAGAGCGTCTGTTCGGGCCTGGGCTCGGTCAACTCCAGCAT
>CAYVVX010000885.1:0-1991 GCA_964455315.1 uncultured Planctomycetales bacterium
CCGCCGCTCACCTGCAGCAACTGCAACGCATCCAGGAGCTTCAGCAGGCCGGGCACACCCTGGAGGCGATCCGCCAGATTCTGAGCGGGGGCGAGGTTCCCGCTCCGCCGCCCCGACCGCGGCAGAGTCGGAGCAGAACGGGATTCCAGACCAGGCTGTACACCCGCCTGCCACTGGCACCCGGGCTCGAGCTGCACTTCGATGTGGCCAGGCATCAGCTCACCGCGGAGCAGATCCTGGCACTGAGGGAGGGAGTTCAAGACATCCTGGCCAGACACAGCGGGTTGACAACGGCAGGTTCCAGATCGGTGTTTCGGGACACGACCATAACAGGAGAACAAGATGACCGTGAGCCCCATTGACTTGATCACCGCCAGGCAGCAGAAGGTCGCTCTCCGCGGGATCCGCGTCCACTCCCGCCTTTCGGGCATGGGCCAGCAGACGACGGTCGAGCAG
This sequence comes from uncultured Planctomycetales bacterium, assembly GCA_964455315.1. Classification (GTDB taxonomy): domain Bacteria; phylum Planctomycetota; class Phycisphaerae; order UBA1845; family PWPN01; genus CAYVVX01. Next base: position 457 of record CAYVVX010000885.1, read on the forward strand.
ACCTTCGTCAACATGGAGAAGGAAGCGATCGAGGTGACCTACGCCTTCCCGGTTCCCGAGCGGGCCGCGGTTTACGGGTTCGAGGTGGTGACCGGCGACCGGGTGCTGACCGGACAGATCGAGGAGACGGCGAAAGCTTCGGAAACCTATGAGGCCGCCATCGCCAGGGGCGATGCGGCGTACGGGCTGCGCCAACATCGCCCGGACGTGTTCAGCATCGATGTGGGCAACATCAAACCCGGACAGATCGCCCTGGTGCGAATCAGTTACGTTTCCGAACTTGAGGTGGCCGACGGGCGGCTCCGCCTCGCCTATCCAACCGTTGTGGCCCCGCGGTTCGCGACGGCCACCGGAACCGACCCGCTCCAGGCGCTCGTGGATGGGCAGGCGTTGAACCCGCCGCATGTTCTGGAGGTGCCCTACGGGCTGTCGCTGGTTACGGAGGTCGCCCTCGGACGGCCGGTGCAATCCATCCAGTCCCCCAGCCACGCGATCGCGGTGAGTCCCCGGGGCGAGAACGAGTATCGTATCACGCTTGCGACCGGCCTGACGGAAACCAACCGCGAAATCGTGCTTGATCTGAACCTGAGGCGGGAGCAGGAACCGCACGCCGAAGTCGGACTTGGTCCCGACGGCAGAACCTACGTGGCGGTCACGTTCATGCCCGAGTTGGAGGAGCCCTGCACGCCGGAGCCCGGCGAGGTCGTGTTCGTGCTGGACTGCTCCGGCTCGATGCAGGGCAAGTCCATCACCCAGGCCAGGACGGCACTCAATTTGTGCCTCCGCAACTTGTCCCCGGGTGATGTGTTCAACATCTGCAGGTTCGGTTCGCACTTCGAGTGGATGAATCAGGAACCGGTGATTTATTCCCAGGAAACCCTTGACCAGGCCGTGGGCTACATCGAGGCCATCGATGCAGATTTGGGCGGCACGGAACTGTATGGCCCGCTTGAGGATTTCCTGGGCAAAAGGCCCCGCACGGGGACCGTCCGCCAGGTGATCCTGCTGACCGACGGACAGATCTCCAACGAGCCGGCGGTCATTGCACTGGCTCGAAAGTATCGCGACCGGAACCGCATGTTCACATTCGGCATCGGCCCGGCCTCAAGCCGGCACCTGGTCCGCGGCCTGGCCGAGGCGACCCGCGGTGCGGCCGAGTTCATCACCGGCGGAGAGCGGATCGAGGACAAGGTGCTGCGGACCTTCAGCCGGCTGACGACGCCGAATCTGACCGACCTGGTCATCGACTGGGGACTGACCGACCCGATGGAGCAGGCTCCCCCGGAGATCCCACCCGTCTTCGACGGGGATGCGCTGACGGTTTACGCACGGTGCACGGGTGACTGTGTGCCGCAGCAGGTCACGCTGAAGTGCCATACCGCGTCAGGCCGCCAATCGTGGACGGTGAACGTGCCCGCGGCGCCCTGGGCAGACAGGTCGCTCCCCACACTCTGGGGGCGGCGCATGATCCAGTCGTTGGAGGATCGGGCAGAGCCCGCGGAGCACCGACGGCTGATTGAGCTCTCCCGACAGTT
>CAYVVX010000886.1:0-1990 GCA_964455315.1 uncultured Planctomycetales bacterium
CCTACGGCGATCACGCCGAGACCCACGCCCGGGTGGGAGGTGCCCGCACCGCCGGCGGACAGGAATGGCAGCGGACCGATGCCGGGCATACCGCTGGCCCAGGTCTTCAGCGGCCCGGCCAGATAGAGGGCCACCACCAGGACCGCGATGGCATAAATCGCCATCTGTCCCACCAGCATGTAGCGCATCAGGACGCGCTGAAAAACCACCGGATCAAAGCAGGGGTTGTCCGGCCCGAAGATGGTCTCGACCTTGCGGCGCAACCGCTGGTTCTCGCGCTCGAGGCGATCCAGGCGGGCTCGCATGTCGTCGCCGGGCGGCTGTTGATCTGGATTGGTGCCGCTCATGATCTGCCCATCTCCAGCAGCGCCTTCCAGAGTTCCGCACCGACCGGCATCACCGACAGACGGCTGATCCGCACCAGCTCGAAGTCCCTGAAGCGCGGATCGGCCTTGATGGCCGTCAGCGGCACCGGCGCGGCGAGTTTCCTCACCGGCTTGATGTCGAACACCACGATCTTCGGATCATTCGCGGACGGATCGGGATAGGGGCCTTTGACCGCTTCGGCGATCCCCACGATCGCCCTTTCCTTGCCGGTGTGGTAGATCAGGCACTGATCCCTGGCGGCGATGCGACGAATGAACTGCAGTGCCTGGTTGTTGGTCACGCCTTCCCAGCAGGTGCGCTTCTCGCGCAGCAGGTCGTCGAAGGAATACTCCCCGGGTTCGGTCTTGAGCAGCCAGCGGTCGGGCATACCCGTCTCCCCGTTCGCGAAACCGCAGCTCAGTCAGGCCACGCCCGCGGCCCGACGCTGACCAGGTACCCCTCGCCGGTGATCGGATAGCGGTGCAGGTACTCGGCGATGGTTCCGGCGGAGACCGCGTCGACGGCGGCGATCCGCTCGGCCGAACTCCGAGGGTACCCGCGGTAATCCACGTCGTCCACCAGTTGCCCCAGGCGGTAGAACGGCGCCTCCGACTCGATGGCCAGCGAGGTGCGGCGCAGGTTCTTGACCCGCTGCAGCTCGTGCGGCTCGGGCCCGTCGGCGGCCAGCCGGGCGGCCTCCGCGCGCATGGCCTCCAGGAGCTTCTCAGCGTTGTCCGGCTCGCACAGCCCGAAGAGCATGAGCATCCCGAAGTCGCCGAACTCGTCGCGGAACACGCCGGCCCGCGGGCTCAGCCCCTGCTGCACGATGTTCCAGTAAAACCGCGAGTTGTGTCCGCCCAGCACCGCCGCCACCGCCTCGGCGGTCTCGTCCAGCGGATCACTGGCCGAGGCGGAGGGAAATGCCAGCACCACGACCTGCTGGTGAAACTTGTCCATCCTGTGGGACGCCCGCCCGGTGCGCATGATCGGCGTCCGCCGCGGCGGGCCCAGATCGCCGGCCGGGGCCCAGTCGGCGGTGAGCCGCCCGGCCTCGGCCAGCACCGCCGCCGGGTCAATGTTGCCGGCCACCACCAGGATCAGGTTGTCCGGCGCGTAGCGGCGGCGGAAGTACGCGTCCATCCGGTCGCGGGCCAGGGCCTTGATGCTCGCCTCGTAGCCCAGCACCGGCCAGGACAGCTCACTGCCCGCGCAGACCCGCTCGTAGAGGAAATCGTAGGCATTGGAGGTCAGATCATCGGCGGCCATGGCGATCTCTTCGAGGATCACGCCCTTCTCGGTGGTGAACTCGTCCGCCGGCAGCGTCGACCGCATCATGTCGGCCAGCAGCTCGAGCTGCCGCGGCAGGTCGGCCGTGCGCACCCAGCCGTAGTAGAAGGTGCGGTCCTTGCTGGTGTAGGCGTTGTAGTGCGAGCCCATCTCGTCGAACTCGATATTGATCCGCTCCCAGGTACGGTTCGGCGTGCCCTTGAAGCACATGTGCTCGAGGAAATGCGACACGCCGGCCAGCTCCGCCGAGTCATCACGCGACCCGGTGCGGACCAGGAACCCGCACGCCGCCGAGCGCACCTGCGGCATGATCTCCATGACCACGGTGAGTCCGTTG